>JAVBSH010000248.1:0-5572 GCA_031547085.1 Bacteroidales bacterium | reverse complement strand
AGCCAACATGGAATTACCCATCGCGTTGGGTAAAACTATCTCGAATGAAACCTTCGTTTTCGACCTTACCCGGATGCCCCACCTTTTGGTTGCCGGCTCAACCGGACAGGGAAAATCGGTCGGTTTGAATGCGATTATAGCATCAATTCTTTACAAGAAGCACCCTTCGCAGGTAAAATTGGTCATGGTCGATCCAAAATCGGTAGAATTTACGCCATACGAAAAAATCGAGCGGCATTTCTTAGCCAAACTTCCCGACGCGGAAGAAGCCATCATCATCGACACACAAAAAGTGATCTATACGATTAATTCACTGTGTATTGAGATGGATACGCGCTACAGTCTGCTCAAAGATGCCCAGGTTCGCAACATCAAGGAATACAATAGCAAATTTATTGCCCGCAAATTGAATCCGAATCTCGGTCATCGATATTTGCCTTATATTGTGGTGGTGATCGACGAGTATGCCGACTTGGTGATGACGGCCGGTAAAGAAATAGAAATGCCCATTGCACGCCTGGCACAAAAAGCCCGTGCGGCAGGTATCCACCTGATCATTGCTACACAACGCCCCACCACGAACATCATTACGGGTGTGATCAAAGCCAACTTCCCGGCACGTATTGCTTTCCGCGTGATTTCGCAAATCGACTCCCGCACGATCCTCGACGGAGCTGGTGCCAATCAACTGATTGGCCGCGGCGACATGCTTTTCACCTCGGGTGGCGATGTGATCCGCGTACAATGTGCTTTCATCGACACGCCCGAAATCGAGGAAATTACCCGGTTCATCGGTAACCAATTGGGCTACCCGACCGCCTTCCTGTTGCCCGAATATACCGCCGAGGATGGCGCTGAGCCTAAAGATATAGACCTCAGCAAGAAAGATGAGTTGTTCGACGATGCCGCCCGGTTGGTAGTGATCCATCAACAGGGTTCGACTTCACTTATCCAGCGCAAGTTCTCCATTGGCTACAACCGTGCAGGCCGTATCATGGACCAGTTGGAAGCAGCAGGAATTGTTGGACCAAACGAAGGCAGCAAAGCGCGGCAAGTACTCTTTATGGATGAAGCTTCGTTGGAAAATTACTTGAACAAGTTGGCGAGGGGAGAGGCATAAAACCAGTTAAAATTTGCCTTCGGTGAGCCCGAAGACACTAATGTTATGCGTCGTCCCTATCGCCGAATGCATAAAGTTTTTCTTTCAGCTTCTGGCTGTTTTTATGCAAATCGCGTAAGGTAAAGGCGAGCATGATGCGGAAAAATCCCATGAATAGGAAGGCAAATGCCACAATGTAAACAGAAGCCAACGCCCCGGCGGCCGGTTGCCAAATGATGGCCATCGAGCAAATGATGGCCAGGATGCCAAATACCAGGTACCAACCCCATCCTTTCACGCCGAAACGGTTCAAGTCCATGGCATAGCCGATGGCGGTAAACCCGCGGAACATGATCCAGAAGGCGAGAATGAAAGGAATCACCATAGCTGTCACAAACGGGAAGGCGATAAGGACAATTCCCAAAATCACGTCAATGATGCCGCAAGTGAGATACCAGCCCCAACCCGGAAGAACTTTACGATTACTCGCGGCAAAAAATATTTCCAGGATTCCACTGGCAAACATACAGATACTGAATAAAACCACCAATGCCGCATACGCATCGGCCGGTTGGAACATAAGCATCAATGCTACTACCACGAACAAAATTCCCAACACGAGGGAAATCCACCAGTTTTTCACTGCGCTTTTTACTTCTTCGATAATGGATGAATTCATAATATGAATTTTTAGATGGATATATGAAAAATTTATTTGATTATTTCCGGTAAACACAACGACTGACTTCTCCAATCGTCATCAGCAGGCCATTAGCGATATCTGATAGATCCATGAACTGCATTTTATAGGTTAAACAGTGAAAATAACTTATTGTTCTCATCTGAAACAATAACATTGTGAACAAAAATAGCTATTCTATTACAAATATAGAACAGGAAATATGATTATTAACTACTTTCGCAAAATAATATTGAATCAATTATTTGTTTCATGTCCACTTTGGATAGATTTCCTTTAAGTACGGATGGTTTTGGAAAATTGTATGAGGAATATTATTCCAGGCTTTGTATTATTGCTTTCGAATACACTCGTGATAAAACATTAGCTGAAGAAATGGTTGAAGAAACTTTCCTTGCTTTGTGGGAAAAACGGGAAACAATCAATATTACCTCTTCCATTCAAAGTTACCTGATCCGATCCACGCAAAATACTTGTTTGCAATACATTCGCAAGAAGAAACTTAAAACTCAAAGTCTTGATACAGATTTTGCGTGGATGCATATTCCTTGGGGCGACGATTATCCGCTTGACCGTTTGTTAGAAAAAGAACTCACAGGAATGGTTGATCAGGCAATTGAAGCGCTTCCACCCCAATGCCGGAAGATTTTTCTGCTGAGCCGCGATCAGGAAATGACATATCCGCAAATTGCACAAACACTTGGTATTTCGGAAAATACGGTAAAAACACAAATCAAAACCGCATTATTGCGTCTCCGTACGTCACTGAAAGATTACCTTACCATTATACTTTGGTGGTTATTACAGTATTAGTACTGAACAGGTTAACTATCCTGTCATTTTTAGTTTTTTATTTTGTCCAAATTTTTTTATCATTTTGATCACCCCCTCATTCAAATTTTGCATCTATGATAGTAGAACCCCATTTTATGAACGACCAAACCAATATTGAATCCATCATTGTCAAATACCTCAATGGTACTATTACAGCTGATGAACACCATGAATTAACACCATGGTTGGAACAATCAAGCGAGAACCAGTTGGTTTTTGACCAGATGCGTGAAATTTGGTTAGCATCAGAGATGGCCGGTGGAAAATTCGATTTTGATTTCCAAGCAGCTTTCGAACAGTTTAAGAAAAAGACAGCGTCAAGCAAATCGATACCACAGTTCCATCGTTCGCCATTTCGTCGTTCCGTCACTATATCCTACCGGTGGGCGGCAGTTATTTTATTGTTTATCATTGTAGGCGGCACAGTGCTGTTTAATTTTATACGACATAAACATAGCTCTTCGGAGGAGATGATGGAGTATGTTACATACAATGAGGTAATCACCGGCCGTGGTGAAATAAAAACGTTTTATCTTCCTGACAGTTCCAAAATTTCGTTAAATGCCAACAGCATTGTCAAATACCCGACAGTTTTTAATCCTACTGAACGATACATAGAATTATCGGGCGAAGCAATACTTGAAGTCAAATCGGATCCTGATCATCCTTTTGTTGTGAAAACCAAAGATACTAAAGTGATGGTGCTGGGAACCGTGTTTGATGTGAAAGCTTATGACGAAGATAACTTAATGATGGTCACAGTACAATCCGGCAGCGTATCAGTAGAAATGAATAAAGCTAAAATGATACTGGCAGAAAACGATCAATTTATTTTTAACAAAATGTCAGGAGATATAGGGAAGATCACAGTAGATCCTCAAAGGGTTATGTCGTGGATTGACCGGATTCTTTATTTCAACCGTACCCCCCTTCATGAAGTAGTCAACATGTTGAACCGGTATTATCCCCAGTTGGATCTCGAACTGGCGAAAGGAGAGTATACCAGTTTGATTTCGGGAGAACATGATAATAAAAGTGCAGAATCAGTTTTAACATCTATTATTTATTTAACGGGAGTTAAATGTAAGAAACTAAATACCAAACATATATTGTATCAATAAAATGAATTGCCTATGAGAAAATCCGGTTAAAACTAAAAAGTGGCTATCTTCATTTAACGGTCACAAGAAAGCTCCTCTGAACTACAAATTTTATCGCCTAAGTGGCAATCAGGGGTTCGTATATTAAAATTTATAAATTAAAACAAACATCCTTAACATGCATTTTGAAAATATTATTATGCGTTTTGTTCTTTTTGTTACCTTGTGTTATATTCCTATCAGTTTATCAACAGCTATGGAGTTATTGTCCCAGGAAAAAAATGAAACAAACATTAATCTTTCATTAAAAAATGTACCCGTTACTGAAGCACTTGATGCATTAAGTAAACAAACCGGGTATAAATTTTTATATGATGAATCACAATTATCAAGCTTGAGTTCAATTAGTATTCAATTAAAAAACAGCAATTTACAAGAAGTATTTTCACAAATAAACAAACAGGTTAAATTACATTTTTTTAAGGTAGATGATACCTACACCGTAGTGCGATCTACAGAAATATCCACTTCAAAAGTCCAACAAGGTATTAAAGTAACCGGTACCGTTTCCGATAACTCCGGGGAATCATTGCCCGGAGTAAGCGTTGTGGTGCGTGGTACCAGTGTGGGTACGGCAACCGATATTAATGGCGAATATTCTATTACGGTTCCAAGTGATACATCTGTACTGCAATTTAGATTTGTTGGATTTCAACAACAAAATATAGTTGTAGGTAACCGTAGAATTATTGCCGTTACGCTCAATGATGCAACTACTGAAATTGGTGAAGTCGTGGTGGTCGCCTTTGGGGCACAGAAAAAAGAAAGTGTGATCGGATCAATTACTACCATTAATCCCTCGGAACTAAAAATACCTTCAAGTAATCTTACCAACTCTTTAGCAGGAAATTTGGCTGGAGTAATTGCTTATCAACGTAGCGGAGAACCAGGCGCCGACAATGCAGATTTCTTTGTGCGTGGTATCACTACTTTTGGAACCAATACCAATCCTTTGATACTAATTGATGGTATTGAATTAACAACAACCGATTTGGCTCGTTTGCAACCAGACGATATTGCCAGTTTCTCTGTGATGAAGGATGCTACTGCAACAGCTTTGTATGGAGCTCGTGGCGCTAATGGAGTAATATTGGTAACTACCAAACAGGGAACTTTCGGTCCTGCAAAAATCTTTATCCGTTTTGAAAATTCCATATCAGCTCCTACGAGAAATGTTGGGCTAACCGATCCTGTTAATTATATGAAATTGGCCAACGAAGCTGTATTAACGCGTAACCCTTTAGGTGAACTCCCTTATTCGGAAGAAAAAATTGAAAATACGGAATCGGGAATGGATCCTTTGATATATCCTGCCAATAATTGGCGCGATATGCTATTTAAAGATTATGCAATGAACCAACGCGTTAACCTGAATGTGAGCGGAGGAGGTGGTGTTGCACGATATTATGTAGCAGGTTCTTTCAGTAAAGATAATGGGATATTAAAAGTGGACGGAAGGAATAATTTCAACAATAACATTAATTTGAAAAATTATACATTACGTGCCAATGTTAATATTGATGTAACCAAAACTACAGAATTGATTGTAAGGTTAAGTGGAAATTTTGATGATTACAATGGACCGATTTACACCGGAACACAAATGTACAACATGGCTGTGCGTGCTAATCCTGTGATGTTTCCGGCATATTATCCGGTTGATGAACAACATAAATTTGTAAATCATATTTTATTCGGAAATCATGAGAATGAATATCGTAATCCGTATGCTGAAATGGTCAAAGGGTATAAAGACGACTCAAGATCACAAATGTTGGC
>JAVBSH010000177.1:0-39631 GCA_031547085.1 Bacteroidales bacterium | reverse complement strand
TTTTGCGAAACAGGTAATCCCACGCCATACCATAGGTATAGCATGAACATTACAACTGTCGCCTCGCAAAATTTGAAAATTACCAGTTTTCTACGATGAGGACGTTCAGTGAACGTTATGTCTATATATCAAACGGCACTATGCCGCTTTTGTCTTCTAAATGCAAAGATAGCGATGTTTTCGGAAATAGCCGGAAAGAAGAAGGAAATTTAAATCAACCGAAACCTATCGAGCGATATTCGGATAATCTAAATGGAAATCATTTGTTTATTACTAAACAATTCCTATCTTTGCACATAGATAACAGAGTTATTTGAAAGCATGAAAAACTAAGTGTATCTAAGCACTTTCTCTTGTACCTATCTACTGCCGTTTTTCACGCGAAGGCTTATCAATCTGTTTACAGTCAATTAATTATCTTCCGACTGTTACAAATATACAAAAAAATTAATAAATATTTTAATAAAAAATTTAACAAATATTTTTCTGCCTTTTCTCAATATCAATATGCACACCTGACTAATGTTTTTTTACGGCTATTGCAATTTCTTCTAACAGCTTAATTTGTTTCTCTAAAATTCCTACTAATTCTCTATGTTCCCTATCTGTATTATTGTCTTCTTCAAAAAAATATATGATAGGTACATTCAGTATTTTTGCTATTTTCTCCAATTTGCCGGTATCTAACGTTTTTTTCTTTAGCATATTTGTAATGACTACCGGTGACTGATTCAATTGTTCGGCCAACATTTTTTGAGTCATATTTTTTTCTGCCAATAGTGTTTTTATGCGATTCCCTATGTTCATGACTTAGCTATTTTGTGAATTATTAAAAAAATCATTTATAAAAATATTTATAAAATAATTAACTAAAATATTAACTAATTATTGTAACCAACTTGACAGGCATATTGTTCTCATTTTCTTGATAATAATTTTTGATAAACACAGAAAGAAACCTATCAGAATTTGATTTACAAAAAGATAAACTACTTTACTAAAACCGAAATTTTTGATTCTTTTTTTCAGAACATTCTCTTTTTATTTGCGTTCTTAATTAATCAAATTTTAAATAAATTAATTAAAATCCAAATTAAATGAAACGTAACATGAATAGTAAAAAACTGACGACCGTGAAAAAACACGAAAAAATCTACAAAGACGTAGAAAGTCTGCTTGCAGCCCAAAAAGTTAGTACAGTTTGGGCTGCGTGCATCCTTGTAGGAAAAAGGAACAGAATGACTGCGCCTTCGGTATCAGTGGTGTATTACAACGCAAGAAAACGGATTAGATTGGAAACCAGTAAAGACAAAAGCCATGAATTACAATGAAATTGTTGATACACCGATCATGACGGTTTTGTACAACGTGCAGTTTAGCATCACTCTGGATATCTTCCGGAAGATATTTGGCAATTCGGCCAACTATCTATGGGAGAAATTCAGTGAAGCATTCAATTACAATCTGTTGGGCTTCTTTAACTATTTAGATTTGAATAACAAACGATTATTTTGCAAATACATCAATGAAAACGAATAAAACCCCGGACATAAAGGCGGCATACTTGACCGTAATGGAACACATAGATAATGATATGACGGTTTTGCAAGGAGAACTCACCGAATGTGAGCTGTCGGAAACCGAACCGACCTGTCAGGCTATTGCAACCGGTGCTATTTTGCGTCAACTGCAAAAGTTTCGCCAAAAGTTGTACGTCCGTTATTCAAAGCTATGAAGATAGGATTAATTGATGTAGACGGCCACAATTTTCCAAATTTGGCACTGATGAAATTGTCGGCTTATCACAAAAAGCAAGGTGATACCGTCGAGTGGGTAAACTATTGGGACAGCTACAACACTGTATATTGCTCGAAAGTGTTCACATTCACGCAGGATATCCAGTTTCCCATCCATGCCGGTAAAGTAATAAAGGGTGGAACAGGTTACAAAGATTTTTCGGTGGTTTTAGACAGTGATGTTGAGCATACTTGCCCGGATTATTCTTTGTACCCTTACTTCAAAGATGCGCTGGGCTACCTTACACGAGGGTGCAACAAACGATGTGACTTTTGCATTGTCCCGGCTAAAGAAGGCAAAGTTAGAGGACACGCCAATATCGGGGAATTTCTCGACGGGCGTAAATCAGCACTACTGCTGGATAACAACATCCTTCAAAGCGTTGAGGGACTCGTACAGTTGGACTATGCCATCGAAATGGGTGTCAAACTGGATTTTAACCAAGGTTTGGACGCTTTTTCGATACATTTTCATCCGGCGATTGCAAAGCAGTTGGCAAAAGTCAAATGGAAACGGTTTATCCGCCTTGCCTGTAACAATATTCATGAATTGGACAATGTACGGTACGCTATGCTGGCGCTGGGAGAATACGGTATCAAGCCTCAAAAACTGTTTTGTTACTGCATTTTGATGGATGAGGATAAAATTTCCGAAGTAGAGGAAATTGTGATCAAGCTCGATGAAATGGGCATTACTCCGTTTGTCCAGCCATACCGTGATTATGACAACTTGGTTATCCCGACAAGGAAGCAGAGGTACTTCGCGTGGTGGGTCAATCAAAAGCCTGTTTTCAAAGCATGCACATGGGATGAGTTTCGCATGACATATAATATATAATGTATGAAAAAGCAAAAAGGAGATGAGGCCATCGTATCGAAGCTCGTTATTGACGAGTTGTTGACCAAGATTTGCGGCCATCACAGCAATTTCAAGCCGAACGATAAATTTTACGAGGCTGCCGGCGTCAATTGCCGGCGATGGGCGAAACTGCAACGTGGTGAGTTAAGCATCACCGTGTGTGAATTAAAACGGGTGTGCGAGTATCTAAAGGTGGAATTTACCGCCGAAACCTTCGCCCGGCAACTGCGATTATTTGAATAACCCTAATTTATTGAATATGAAATTTTTATTCTTCATTCCAAAGTTTCTGGAAATTGGTATTGTGGTCAACTGGCATATCCCTGTAATGCCCCATGTGGGCAACAAAGTTGATTTTTTGAATCACTTGGCTGATGTATACAAAAACACCCCGATCAGCATGATCAAAAGTCATATACTGCGGCAACCACACAACAGGCACAAACTCCGGACGGTGGGTGACTTCTTTGAATACGTCGATGATCGCATGCTTCCAATTGTAAAAGACATAGACTTTTACGGTGGGTATAGTCAGGCGCTCACCCCGGAGGGTTTAGCCAGCATCGACGGTATCATTTTGAGGATATGGTTAGCAGATCAGGATGATAAGTAAGGAAACGGAGAACCGTGTCGTCGAGGCCGTCAAGATCGTTGAGGTTGTTTCCGAATTTGTCACGCTAAAAAAGCAGGGTGCAAATTTCATCGGTAATTGTCCGTTCCATAACGAGCGGACACCTTCGCTGGTGGTGTCCCCAACCAAGGAGAGGTACAAATGTTTCGGGTGTGGAGCCTCCGGTGGGGTGATCTCGTTCGTGATGGAACACGAACACATCAGCTATCCCGAAGCCGTGAAGTGGCTGGCCAAAAAGGCCAGTATTGAGATCAAGGATAGCTACCAGCCCACACCCGAAGAAGAACAAAAGTATGCGCACCGTGAGAGTTTGAAGGTTGCCATGTCCTTTGCCTTCCGGCAATTTGCCGAAAGCAAAAGCCCCGAATCCATAGAATACCTCAAAATGCGCAACTTCACGCCCGATACCTTGCATGCGTTTGGTATCGGGTTCGCCCCCAGCCCGTGGGGCTGGTTGAAGGACAAAGCCAAGCAAGCCGGGTACAACGAACAGGTGTTGCTGGATGCTTCCCTATTGACAAAATCCGAAAAAGGTGTTTTTGACTTTTTCCGGAACCGTATTACCTTCCCCATTTGCGACCTGTCTGGTAATGTGATCGCTTTCTCCGCACGGACATTGGGGGACGAACAACCGAAGTACCTTAATTCACGGGAGAGCGATTTGTATCACAAGGGTAGTGCATTGTTCGGGTTACACCTTGCTAAACCTTACATCATCAAATCGGATGAATGTGTGATTGTCGAAGGCAATTTTGATGCCATGCGACTGCACGAGCTGGGCATCAAAAACGTGGTTGCACCCTGCGGCACGGCGTTGACACCGGGACAAATTGCAATCATCCGGCGGTTCACCTCGAACGTTGTCCTGATGTACGATGCCGACCCGGCTGGCGAAAAGGCAACGCAAAAAAACGCCGAATTGCTCCTGTGCGAAGGGATGAATGTAAGGATTGCGCTATTGCCCGAAAGCGAAGACCCGGACAGCTATGGATTGAAGAACGGCAAAAAGGCCGTTGAGCAGCTCATTTGTGATGCCGTCACTTATGTGGGCTATATCGCGATCAAAGTATCGACGGTGGATGACCCGGCGCAGGCGGCTGACAAGTTGAAGGACTTGCAGCGCACCATCGCAAGCATGCCCGATGATACTTACCGGCAGATGTACATTAATCATACAGCAAAGGTCTTTCAACTCCCTGTTGACGAACTGGTAAAAGCCATAAAAGCGGTTAAGGCCAACAAGATTGAGGACAGGGAAAGCGGCTGGATAGCATTGGAACACGCCAAAGAGGCGATCAAGCAACAAGACCTTTGCCACGTCACGCAATATTTCAACGAACTGATCGCCTCGCATGCACGGGAGCAGGAAAACACTGTTTCTTTCAAGGGAGAGCTTGAATATTCCCACATTCAGGAATTGAACAGCCTGACACATAATATCATTGTAGATGACCTATTTAGCATTTTGGACAGTGCTGGCAACGAATACCCGACCACCAAGCTGTGTAAGCGGCTGTTTTCGTTCAACTTCAATATCATCGTTACCAAGGAAAATGAACAAACCAACTTTTTACACGCTTATGCCTATTCGTGTCAGGAAGTCATACGGAACAATGCCGGTGATGAATCCCTGCGCCGTTCCCTGATCGAGCAGTGCGCGGAACTGTTGAGCCGGTCGGACAATACGACGATCACGATCAACACCAAGCGGATAGCGGACATACTGCACATCAAGGAAGCGGAGCTAAAAAAGGTGATGAAACCGTACTTGGAGAAAAAGAAGACCAAGACGGTATTCAGCAGCGAAGCGATCACCATAGACGGCGTGCGGTTCGACTTCGACCCAGACAAATTGCCTGACTATGTAGACAGGGCTTTTTACAGCAAGTGGAATTATTTTGCCGCCCAGGACAAGAACGGTCGTAAAATTTTCTATGTGTTCCGCACGCCGGAAGGCGGACTGATCAGTGTCGGCAACTTTTTTATTGAACCGCTCTTTCACGTATATGATACCGACCCTCTCAAAAACAAAAGGATTGTCAAGATCAACAATGCCGAAAACGGAGCAACGTTCTACGTGGAATTTCTTTCATCCAACCTGATTGACTTTTCCAGTTTCAAGAAATTCTTATTCAATGAAGGTGGCAACATTTTCAGTAAAGGCAAGGCACACCATCACGAGATCATCCTTGCATCCATCGCGAACCAGTTTCCACGATGTTACGAACTGAACGAATTTGGACAACAGCATGAAAATTTCTATGCTTTTTCCAATGCAATATTCAGCGATGGGAAGGTGGAATACATGGACGAACTTGGCTTGGTGAATCATCAGGACAAGGTTTATTACTCTCCGGCATTTTCGAAAATCTACGCAGGCTTGCGTAAGAGTAACGACAAGTACGAGAATGACCGTTATTTCGTGTACAGGGAGAATACAGACACCACCTTCGAGCAGTGGGCAAGCCTGATGAACCAAGTATACAAACTGAACGACAACGGGGCATGGGCGCTGGTGTTCGCCATGATGAGCGCCTTTAGGAGCATCATTTACCCGATAGACCGCCTTTTCACCGCTCCATTCCTGATCGGCGCCACCGAATCCGGTAAAACGCAGGTCGCCGTTAGTATCCGTTCCCTGTTTATCCATCCCGAAGCACCGTTGTTTAACCTGAACAGCGGCACGGACGCCGCCTTTTTCTCCAGTATGGAACGATACCGGGATGTTGCGATGGTCTACGAAGAATATAACGATTATCAAATATCTGATATAAAGTTTCAGGGGCTAAAGGCGGCAGTCTATGACGGGGAAGGCAAGCAAAAAAAGAAGGATGCAAGCAGCAAGGATTTAGACATCAGCAAAATCAATTGTTCCATCGTTTTGCTCGGCCAAGAAGCGCCGGAACGAGACGATGGTTCGCTGGCCAACCGGGTCATTCTTTTACATGTCCCTAAAAAAGACAGTTGGACGGAGGAAGAACGGCGGTTGTTTGATGAGTTGAAGCGCAGGGAGAAGGCCGGGTTATCGAATGTGCTGATCGAAGTCTTGAAACAGCGCGGCTTGGTATCCGCCTATTACCAGAAAACACAAAGGGAGTGCTACAAGCGACTAAAGCAAGACCTTGCGGAAAACGGGGACAGCCACCAGTCACGCCTGTTAAATACCGTATCCCTGTTTCTGGCGATGGTGAAGTTATGGGAAGAACATGTACCCACATTAAAACTGCCCTTCGCCTACGATCAATTTTACCAGACGGTACGGGCAAAAGTCATCACCCAAAGCGAAAGTATATCCAGTACCAACCGTTTGAGCGTATTTTTTGAAACACTTGATTTGTTATTGAACAAGCAAAACAACGGCATGATCGCTGGCCGCGAATTTAAAATCGAGTATCACAGAACCGTCACCGTGCAAAAGAACCGCAATGAAACTTTTGAACTCGATCTGGGAACGGATGCCAAAATATTATACCTGCGTTTGAATATCATTCATCCATTATATGCCGACCTGCGTAAAACGGAAGCCTTAAAAATGAATAATCTTAGAATGTATTTGGAAAATCATCCGGCATATATCGGGCAAATCAAAAGTACACGCTTCGGCTGGCTCGAATACAAGGAAGAGTTTAACCAGTCGGAGGGACGTGTCACCAAGGTAGAAAAGGCAGCCTCGCAAAACTCGTCGGCCATCGCGTTAAACTATGAAATATTGAGTGAATTGAACGGCCTCGATCTGGAAAAATACGAAACAGACATCAAGCCGTTCGACCAGCCGGCCAGCGAAACTGTCCAAGTGTCAAACAATGACCAGCAACAAGGCAGCAAACAGCCTGTTATCCCTACCTTTCCTTTTTAAACACCCCTGTTACCCCGTATATAAAAAGAAAGAATTTAATAAAAATGGAAAAGCCAACACGAAAAGCCATCCCAACAGTCCAACGCTCCAACAACAATGGATTTTAACCCGTATAATAATATATATAATATGTTATTAATAAGCTATATAGTATATATAAAGCCTGAAAAGGTTTGTTTCAATTTCTGTTGGATTCGGTTGGAGCCTGAAAATTGTGTTCGTAAAGTTGGAACCAGATTTCGTAAGCCCAACATGGCAATAATTTACTATACACCTGATAATCTGAAATGTGTGTATTTTGTTGGCACGTTGGAGAGTTGGACACGAAAATAACACCTTCCAAAAATCAGGATGATTTTTTATGACTTTCGAATATAAAAAACTTTGGAGTTACGAGGATAACATTTTGACCTTCCTGATGGGTATGGAACCGGACGACAAAATCGAGTTGTCCAGCCTGACTGACCAGCCAGACAAATTGATCAATGCGGTTAAAAGGCTGATTGACGAAGGCTGGTTGCGCAATGGGGAGTTTTTCTTTTCCAATGATTACCGGTTCATCCAGCGTGATGGGTATCGAAAATGGTTTTCGAGTTGTCGAAAATAGTTTTTAACATATTGTTTATCAATGTATTGTATTCAATATTTCAAATAAAATGCCTATATTTGCAGAAAATTCCAAATGTCGTATCCTTTTTATAGCCTTCTTATACCCATTTTATAGACACCGCATAGCCATTTTATACCCTTTTTATGCCCACAAACAGCCATTTTATAGCCTTTTTATAATATCAATCATCACAAGATGGAGAACAGTGATAAGAAAAAATTGCCGATGCGGATTTCCTTCAAGGAACTTGCTTCAATGATGGATGTATGTTACAGTACATTGCGTAACGAATTAAACCTCCATGCGGGTTTGGTGGAACGGCTCGAAAAAATGGGCTGGCGTTCGTACAAGCGGTTACGCCGGAACCATGTACTGGAAATTTTCAAAGTGATGGGATTTCCGGATGGTTACGAATGGTACGAAAATGAAATAACGAATGAATAAATTGATTATCTTTGTATGAAAGTGAAGAAGCAGTATATTGATGTAGAGATCGACAAGTTGACCAATTCCATTGAGGACAGGATCACAGGTGACGTATTCAATACGGAAGTGGTTCGATTGCAAGCCGGTGACAAGCGTCAGATTAAAAAAGCAGACTGGAGCTTTGATTGGCAAAAAGAGTTGTTAAACGCGAACCGGGAAGTGTACAAGCTGGTGATCGTGGATAACGAAAGTATGATCCAAGGATTGATCAGCTTTACGAAAATGACCGATCATATCTTCATGCACTTGATCGAGTCAGCCTCTTTCAACAAGGGAAAGGGGAAAGTGTATTTGGGTGTTCCGGCCAATCTGGTCGCTTTTGTATGTAAAATTTCATTCGATATGGGTTTTGACGGGTATATGGCATTTGACGCCAAGACCAAATTAATCCAGCATTATCAGGAATCGTTAGGCGCTACGTACTTTCGGGGTACAAGAATGATCGTCGAAACACGTGCAGCCATCAATTTGATTAACAGATATTTCAATAAATAATAAAGAAAATGGGACTGATTAGAGAACCTTTAGATGTAGATTTTACCTTCATCGACAAACCCCCGACAGAAGATGAGCTGCGGGAAATTAGCGAATTTATCAAAAAGCAAAAGGAAGCCCGTAGCAAAAAGACATCCATACGGAAACCCCGAAGTACCCGTAGTAAGAAAACTGCGTAAACGCAGGGCTTATGCCATATTTTACCGTAACCGCACAAACCAAACCCGACGACCTGCGCCGCCGATATCGGGCATTGTGTAAACAGCATCATCCCGACCGGGGAGGTACGGCTGAAATACAAGCGCAGGTTAATATACAGTACCATCAGGCATTGAAGCAGCTTGCTGAATTGGAGCAAAGCAACCAACCGGTATACGACAGCCTGATGATGCAGATGGAACGGCATTTGCGCAATATAACCATGCACATGCAGCAAAATAAAAGCCTGTATCAAACTTTCTACAAGGAAATAAAATCAAGGATTCCTGTGAAATACCACAGGTTACTGGATGAATTTGTAAGGTTGGTTGTTAATTAATTAGTTTAAATCAAAGAAAATTAAAAAGCAGATTACACCACTTTAATGTTAACTTATTTGTTATGAATATCGTAGAAAAGGAAGCAAAGAAATTTGGCAGAGATTTTTATAAAGGTTTGAAAATTAACAATCTTGAGAATTTGAAATCCAAATTGACGAGTAAACTGCATAATTTTAATAGGGATAAAGACAAATTAGATTTTTTGAAAATCCTTCTACAAGAATCAGTAAATGAGAAAGAAAATCATTCAAAAACTTGCAGACAAAATGGCTGTGTGTTTGAAGATGACCGTGATACAGGTATATTTGTTATTGATCAAGAAATTGAAAGCATAAATCGTAATTATCATTATGAGCCATTACCTAACGATGCCTTTACGCCAAAGGAAGAAGCCGAACTACATTCAAAGCTAAATGAAATAATTAATAAATTAGTGGACTTAGGCTATGGACAAGAGATAATTTTTGAGGAAATCGAATCATTGAAAAATCATTTCGATTTAGGAAAGAAAAACTGGTTCCAATTATTAAAAGGAAAACTTTTGGATTTAACAGTAGATGAGGTTTTGGATAATACTGTAGTTCCATTAATTTACAATACATTAGCACAAGGATTTGATACAGTAGTGAAAATGATTAATTAAAACAGATATTCGTTTATCAATTGTTTAAGTGACATTTATAGGGAGGTAACATAAAAATATCACAAATTGATGGTCTATATAAATTAGTTTTTACAATTTATATAAAAATATAAACAATCTACATGCCTATATATCAGTATATTAAGCGTAATTTGTTTATAACTAAGTCGTTTGATCTATTACTTTTGTAGAATTATTTAAATTAATCAATTACTTTTGCATGGTTGAATTTATGAACAGGGTGTAACTTATATGGATTTTATAAAAAGTGCGAAAAAGAAACTTTTCGTCAAATGGCTTTTAGTTGAACTTATTTTGCCATTTGCTGTTCCATTGTTGATATATGTATTTGTATTATTAATTGATTGGTTATTCCCATTCAACTTAAAGGCTTGGGATGTGTTAATTAATAAAGTAATATTAGGAGGTACTTATACTTTTTATGGTTTTATTTTAACTTTTGGTACCTTTCTTGATTATCTTGATTGTAATTATCAAAGTAAATCATTGCTTTTGATCTTATTTTTCACATATTCTTTGATCGCATTTTTCACAGGATTGGCTTTTGTTGCAAATTTAGGGTTATTTGATGTGGATTTTGAAAAGTTAAGATTATTTACTCTTGGATTGATTTTGATTTGTTTATTATTCAGTTCTTTATCAAAGGCTTATATTATTTATTTTAAAAAATTATGAATATTATAATTGGAATTTTGGGTATAATAACCACATTAATCGTGGGTACTTTCTACTTGTTATTCAGATATGAAAGGAATAGTAGAAAAAATGAGGCTGTTTCCGTTGGAAATAATTTTTCGCATTATTCTGGCAATAAGGCATTATCTGCCGCCGCCTATGCTGCAATGAAGAATAATGGAGTTAATAATGAGGAAAAATCTATAACAGATAAAGCCTCAAGTGAAGACGTTTTAAAGAGTTTCAGTATGAAAAATACTAAATCTATAAAAAAATTAGCAAATTGTGACTGAAATAAAAAGTTGTACCACGTGTGAGGAGTGCAAAAAAGAATACCATGATAAAAGGGGTAAGAAAGAAGAGGAAAGATTCGGTACAATTCTTTCGCTATATGAAATTTTTCATTCAACATTAGAGGAGAACACTAAACAATCAATTCTTCTTAATAAGGGATTGGTGTATCTTGTTGTTAAATCTTATTTTGATGACATTTATAGGTTTAAAGATTATTCTGGTTCCGAATTAGCCGACCAACATAAACAAGCCGCATACATAATTAAATGGATAAGCAAATTACGACCAATACAAATATTGGTTGATACAGATTTTAATAATGAAATGGTATGGATAAATTCAAGTTTTGCAATATATGTTGGTCTCAATTTTTTACATGTGCAAAATATTTTTGAATACATATCAGATTCGTTATATGAAAACCTATTGTATTCAACTCAATATAGAAATATATCTGGCAAACAACTTGCCACATTGATGTATACCATAGAACTAAACGCTTTAACAAGAATAAATATAGAAAAGAAATAAAAGAAATAATCAAAATATACTAAAAAAGATTTAATTTTTAAAAAGCCTCCGTCTGGAGGTTTTTTATTATCAAAAAGATCACAATACATTATAAATGTCATCAAAACTTATATATAAGTAAAGTAAACTCTTCAAAAGTCGATAAAAGTCGATAAGCACTAACTACGTATTCTGCACATTTGCCCTCGCAAATCAAAGTGCAGGTACAATGGGTTTACAAAAACCGATCATCATAGGGTTAGGCGTAGCAGTGGTTAGCTATGGCGTTTACAGGGGTGTCCTGTTAAAGGAAACAGCCGAAAACGTCAGGGTCAGCCTTCTGCAACTTCCCAAAATCCATAAGATAGACGGCACGGGTTTGAAGGTATCGCTTGACATGCGGCTCGACAACCCCGTCAAGTCAAAAGTCAAGATCAAAATACCTTCCATTAAGGCGTACTACAACGGCAAACTACTCGCATCCACCGCCATCAACGATAAAGTTTACACGATTGAACCCGTTTCGAGCGGAAAAATAACGGGTACAATGATTGAGGCAACCCATTTGAGTTTGATTACCACCCTCCCCAGCATCATTATGGATTTTATTTCACAGGGCAACAGCCTCGCCAGCCGCTTTGGCTTTGACGTATCGCTGGAAGTGGACGGTGTAGCTTTAAAAATACAAAGAATATGATTGGATTCGTCGATACATCGGTGCGGCAGGTGCGCCCCATTTCTGAAATATCAAGACTGATAGATTTTTCGGCGTTGGACAGCAGTAATCCTGTTGTCAACCCGGATGGCACGGTAGAGCAAACGGTCGGTTACATGAAGCAGATCGTCAGGGAACAGCACAAGACGGTTGAAAAACTGGCCAACAAGCTCTATGATCCTCGCCTGTCTCGGTTCCTGCGCAACGTTTTTGATTTTGTAATGACTTATGTCGCCTATGAGAAAGATTCGGCGTTCATGGAGCAACTGCGCTTTCCCTTACACACGCTCAAAGACCAAAAAGGCGACTGCGATTGCATGAGTATTTTAATCGGCGCATTGCTGTACTGCAAGAACGTACCTTTCCAGTTCCGGATTACCAAATACGACGATTCCGAAACCTTCACGCATGTATATGTCATTGTTCCCGACGGTTCATCGGGATATACGGTAATGGACACCGTTTTGAAACGTTTTAACGGCGAAAAGACCTTCACGGAGAAGAAAGACTACTATGTAGACAGCAAATTAACCAATATCAGCCTGAACGGAATGCCAATACAGTTTTTAAACGGGCATTATCCGGGTATTGACCTTGCCGGTGGCCTGTATGGTTTGTATGACAACCTGATGGCCGTTGCGATGGGAACCGACCTGATGGGCTTCGGGCTGGGAGCCGTCGAAGACGACGAGGCGGCCATGTACAACTATCTTGTACGCACGCGGGATGTAATCTATGCGAAACCTGAAATGTTCAAGGTAATGCGTAACCCGCTCGAAGTCGCACGCATGTTGGACTACGCGATACGCTATTGGGACACGCCTCATATCGACAGCATACTTGGTATTTTGGAAAATCAAGAACAACGGCTGCTCCGCGAGGGTAAGATCGTGTATCCGTATGCTGACCTAAGCGGCGATGAATTGGGCGACCTTGGAAAAGGCTTTTTCAAAAAAGTAGGAAACGCGGTCAAAAAAGGTGTGAAAGCCGTAGGCAAGGGTGTCAAGACAGCCGCAAAAGCGACCGGCAAGGCGGTTGCCACGGCAGCCAAGGCCACAGGGAAAGCCGTCGCCAAGGGAGCCAAAGCGGTTGCCAAAACGGTGGCAAGGTTCAACCCGGTAAGCCTCGCAGCCCGTGGCGGTTTGTTACTGGCTATCCGCAGGAACATGTTCAAGCTCGCAGATAAACTGCAATGGGGCTTGTATACGGAACAACAGGTACAGGCCGCTGGCATCAACATGGACGAATACCGTAAAATGCGCGAATCCTACGACAAAGCGCGTAAAATATTCTGCAACACATTGCAGGGCAAGGAAAACAAATTTAAAGACGCCATCAGCAAAGGCGTAAAAAACAAAGCCATTCAGGGTTTGGGTGAGCTGGGCGAATTGGGTGCGGTAGCAGCCGCGACCATCACCGCTGCGATGGGGTTCATCACGGCCATATTGAAGTTATTCGGCGGCAAGAAAAACCCGGCAACGGGCGAAACTTACACGGACGAAAACGTTACCGAGGGTGAGGTTACGGATTTGATGGACATGTCCGAACAATACGACGAAGACGGCAACCCGGTGACGGCAGCGATGAATACCACCGCCGAACCTGCCGGAGAGCAGAACTTTTGGCAGAAGGCCGGTAGCTTCATCAAGAACACGGCATCCAACCTTGTATCGAACTACCTACCCGGCGGCGGCGGTGGCGGTGGCAGCACCTATGTACCCTACGACAGCGATTCAACCGGAGAATACGACGAAAATCAACAAGACATGATTATATCACCAGCAACGGCACAAAGCCCGGCGGTTACGGCCACCGTACAGCCCGGCGGCATGATGGCCAATATTGTGGAGGGCTTCAAGAAAAACATACTGCTGATCGGAGCGGTTAGCGCAATAGGCATCGGTGCAGCCATCTATTTCAGCAAGAAGAAAAAGAAAGGGCTTTCCGGCCTTCCCACCCGGCGTAGAAAATCCCCAAAAACCAAACGGCGTAGCGCTTCGCGCACAATTCAAGTAGTTAAACTTCAATAATTCAGTAAACAATGGCAAAAAGAAGAAAATCGTACAGGAAAAGGCGCAGAAGTACGGGTTTGGCGGGTATCACCTCCAAGCCGAGCGCAAAAACAGCAATGGACGAACTTATGGACGTTGCTTTGATCGGTGGGGGCGCAGTTGCCGCCGTGAAACTCTCCGGCGTGGTTGACAAGATCGTTAACAAGGATGGCAGCAAAATCAAGGGGTTGATCGCACCCGGAGGCATCGCACTGGTAGGTGCGGCGGTGGCGCTGATGACCGGGGGAAAAACCGACGGCAGGGACAAGATGAAAAGGGGGATTAACGCCTTGGCCAAGGGTGCGGCGATGGCAGGCATCGTGAAATGCATCGAAAAGGCAATCAACAAGGGTACGCTTTTGAGTGGAACCGACGACGATCAGCCGCTCATGCTGCCCGGTATCGGCAGTTTTGGCATGGCTGACCTGCCGGAACTCCCGCATTATTCGGAAAATTCCAACGCAGACGTCACCACGACAGGAAACGACCCGCAGTACCACATGGGTACGCCTTCCGAAGTTTTGAGCGGCGACGATGACGAAGTAGTCGCTTATTGATTAACCATTTAACAAATCAGAAATATGTCATTATTAGGAATATTCTTAGGCGAGGACGTCAACACGTTAGACCGTTCCGCATTGAGCGACCGGGAACTGGAAAGCGCATTGAACGAAGCGGCGCAGCTCGACCCGTCCGACCCGCAACGGGAACAGTTTGTCCAGCGCGTCAACCGGGGCGCGAAAAGCAAGGGCGCACAGGTGATACCCACCGACGACCTGCGTATACGGGCAGCCTACGCGGCACGCATGCACATGCTGCCTGATCATATCCGCTTGGCAATAGCCAAAAACGCAGTAAAGGTGGTGAATAACTGTTTCTACCGGATTCTGCCCATTTCCGGGCTGAAACAAACCGATCTCATGTTCAACGCTGATACCAAGTTATCAGGTGTGACGAATGTCAATTCACGCAAGCTGGAAGAGAATAATTTTTTCCTGTGTACTTCGATCTTTCTCCAGTCCGGCACATTTACGACCCATCCGTGGGATGCTGAATTTGGTTTACCCTGCCGCGAAATTCTGAATGGGGAATTTTCATTGAAGAACGGGGACAAGATTCTTGTACAGCCTTCCAGTGCAAGGATTTTTGACACGTCATCACGCAAGAACCTGTATGTGGGCGAGTGGAAGCTCGACAATCCCAAATTCATTGCGCCCATGACGGAGATTATCCCGGAGTTGAAGTTGCCGGTAGCCGCTCCTGACAAGACAGCGGTAAAAATCATCTTGGTCGGCGCAGGACTGGTCAAAGCGTGAGAAATTAAGAATTAAGAATGAAGAATTAAGAATTGAAAAATCATGAACCTGATTAATACAAGTGAACTCTTAGGTTTGGGTAACCTTCCCGCGCAAGCACCCGCCAAGAAGGAAGTAAAAGCCGCCATGCGTGCCAAAACCAGCATTATCAGCACCAAGAGCGTGACCGGCAAGGCGATGTACGAAAAGATGCTGAACCTGTTGCCCCCGGATATTCAAAAAGCTGTCCGGTCGGGACAACTGCAACTGGTGGACGAAATTTTGTACAGCGTGAAGAAAATCGGCGGGTTCCGCGATAAGGAACTCATGGAATCCGGCGACAATAAGGAGGTTGGGGTGACGAATGTAGACAAACAGAAAATAGAGGCCAACAAATGGACATTGCTGTGCGGCATCCAGTTGTTAGGCGGCATTGCGTCCAACCCTGCGGAAACAAAATTCGGCATCTGTGACAAAAAAGTGTTGAACGGTGAATTTGAGTTGGAAGTAGGTAACACAGTCATCGTGTCGAACGTGTCCTGCGTGGTATTCGACACGCACGACCGCACGGACATCCTGCCCGGCTTTTGGGCAGAATTTGACCCGCAATTTCTCACGCCGAACACGGAGATCAAGCCGAGGCTGAAACTGGCCGCCGAAGCGGATGCGGACATGAATGTCTATTACGCCATGCACGTGGTGTCAGTGGCTAAAAACTAAAATATCGGTTGTTTGGGGTGAAGGCGTTGTAAACCCTTCGTGGTTTGCTTCGCCTTCTTTTTAATCAAATTACAATCATACAGTATGCCTGTTATCCCTCGTCAACAAGTGATCACCTTCACCGTGTTGGGCGGCAAAACCGCCGACATCACCACTTTTACCAAATACAATCACGATAAAGTGATGGGCGTGGTGGTGTTGCCGGATAAGTCCGTGTTTGGCGATCATGTTTTTTTAGAGATCAATAAGGAGAACGTCTTGCCGCATGGTTTTGACGCCGGACTGATTGCGTTTCGTCAATTTTTGAACAAGGAAATGAAGCGTAACGTGTATTCATTCGAGGAATGGGCGCGTGGTTCGGAAGTCAGGATCATGTACCGCAACAATGACAAGCGGAGTGTCAATATAGACCTTATTTTACTCACCGTTCAGGGAGATACCCAAGACATCACCCGGCGCAAAAAGTTACAGATCGTACCTGTGCCGTACACCAAGAATCTTAATGAGCCGTGCGAGATCAGGACAAAAACGGATTTTTATTACGATGAACTGATCGGCATTTTCAACGATCACTTTAACTATGTACAGACCGACTATGACAGTTATCTGGCAACAAGCGAGCTGGGTAAGGTCATTACTGACTTCCTCACCTTCATGGAGCTACCTGCCACCACGTCAGCCGACGAGAAAAAGAAAAAGAAAGACAGGGCGACGGCCTTAAAGACAAGGATTGACGGTATTTCCTATATCCCGGCATCGGTTAAGGAACTGGTGGATACCATGAAAAAAACGCTTTCCGAATACCTTGACGACACCACCCCGGAACCCGCCATATCACAAAAGAACCTGTTTGCATTACAGGAATCTGTCGAAACCTTTACCGCCTACAACGACAACCACCGCACCCTGTCCACCATTGAGTTAAGTGTTGGCGGCCACCCCATATACCCGGAAGGCTACCCGATAGCCAATGTGATACCCCGCTATCGCAAGTCATTCAATGAGACGATGCACCGGTGTTCGCATGCCGTGCAGGAAGCGGACATATTCATCGAGTTTGACTACGTGCCATACCAGTCCAGCCGCCAGCACATACCTACGGACTTTTCCATCTATTTCATGTATCACCAAAAATCCAAAAAACATGTTTCAAATCCTTGAATTTACCGTACCCGCAGGGGAGAAAATTGTGATCGACGATAAACTCAAAACGCAGTACAAAGCGGTGAGCGGCATGACGATCTGGACGCCTGACCACAACAAACTCCGCCTGATCAACATCGAATTGAAAGTTGACAGCAAGGAAGTACTACCCCAAGGCTTTCCCAGCGAGATTTTCAGTGTCAATCCGTTCAGGAATGTGGATGATTGCACGTTAAAACTCAATTTCCCTGAACTCTCCAAGTTTGAGGGCAATATCTATAACGGGAACGGGGAAAGCGTGACCCTGAAACTGATCTTTTTCATCAAATTATAATGGAAAAGTACTACGTCATAGATATTTCAATAGACCGGCCACACATCAAGTCAACGGTTTACCTGCCCTTGTACGTGCGGCATGTTACCGGTGTATTATTCTTTCCCGTGATCACCCCACCGGCGGATGGCGTGCCGGATGGTGACTGGTTGGGCATAGCCGGGCTGTCGCTTGAAAACGAGAAGTTGAACGTAGTGACCAATGCCAAGATATTCAAGAAAACCCCGGTTTATTACGAGTCTACGGACTATAAGACGGCGCAGGGTGAGATATTCCTCGACAGGGGTTATACCAGGCACGACTTCTTCGAGTGTAATGACCGCATATCAGGCAACAGTTTCCTGATATTCAAGTATACGAACCGTAAACTGATCATTGCCGAAAATGCCGTAGAGCGGTTTAATACCGACTACAACCGCCTGAAAAAATTAGTCAGCGAATCGGTGGTCTACCGGGGCTTGCGGTTTAATATCCTGTCCTTGGAACTTGTTGGCGACATCATCCGCATACGGACAAACTGGATATTCCGAACCTACGAGATTCACAAAGACGATCTGGCCGTGGAGATATACAAGTTTATCGACCCCTCGACGGGCGAACCGTTCTACAAGGACGAAGACAACGATGGATATGACCAGCCATTCACCATGAAAATTATCCTGCGCTATGATGAATGAAACCGGACTTTGGAGGGTAATAGATGAACGCATCGGTAATGCAATGGGGCTTACCCGTGCGCAAGTTGATGTACAATCATTTGTTGTGGATGTGCTTTCATACAATCAAATCGTCGATCTGGGTCAGGACACCGTTGTTTTAGTCAGTCCGACACTGGACATCCCCTATACCGCCCAATTATTGTTGGACGCTGGTAATAATCTACTCGAAACAAGTAAGGAAGATTACGAAAAACTCGCCTACATGGGCTACCAGTTTTTTCAAGACCGCCTGACCATACAAACATCGAATTACGGGATTGATTTTGTCCCGTTCCGGCTGGAATTTATACGCATATCACCTAATATCAACCGTCCATGAACCAAGCAGCAGAAACCATTATCAATAATCTTTACCGCAAGTATCAAAACTACGATGAAGAAAAGCTGAAATACAGCTTTGACATCCGTTACACCACCTTTGGTACTAAAGGTGATACGTTAAAAGCCCGCAAGCAGGTAGGCGCAGACGCTTTCATGCGTCACATCAACGCCTTGCTGGAAAATTTTAAGAAGGTACAAAGCATCACGGTTATTGATTACAGTGGAACCAACCCGAAGGCCGTACAGATGAACTCACCCGTCACCATCGAACTGATGGACGTACAAATTCCCAAACTCCTGCCCAGCGAACCGGAACCGGGAAAACAGGGGATGGATGTATTGCAGGGATTAGCAGGGCTGTTTCATGGTACGGAATACGAAGGGTTGGGCAGCCTCGCACCGGTGGCCAAACTGATTGAAAACAAATATTCCTTAGCCCAACTAAGCGAGAAAAACGGTGAATTGAGCCGGGGTGTTTCCGATTGGGAAAAGAAATATGCCGTACTGGAAAGCAAGTACGACAGCCTGAACCGGGAACATGAACTACTGAAAGGTGAAGCCGACGAGCTGGAAGAGGAACTGGAAGAATACCGGGGCAAGGACAGGAAAAGCGTCAACCTGATGAATATGGTAGGGCTGGCCGGTGCAAGTATTGCCAAAACATTCCTCCGGCAACATCCCGGTATTTTGTCCGGGCTTATCCCCGCCGACCAGTTGCGGGGTATCCTGAATGAAGAACCCCAGCCCGAACCGCAGGCAAGCAATACCAGCATGTCACCGGAAGATCAAGACCGCCTCGACGATGCTACCGTGATATTTGAATGGCTGCAAGGGCTGGAACAACCCCTGTTCGATACGGTTACGGCCATCTTCGCCACCATCCGGCAAAACCCCGGATATGCCGATCACATCATCCAGTTTTTAAAAGGAAACCCAAAATAAAAGTAATATGATCATAGCTAAAGTAATCAGAGTAAACGGTGACAGTGTGATGGATATTGAAGAAACAACCTCGCTGTTGCAGGACTGCGTAGATAAAGTGAACCCGCAGGACTTGAGAAGGCTGCTTACAGCCGTAAAGAAGAATCCGGGCGTAGTAAAAACCGCATTAAAATTTATCTGACATGCTGCATGATAACTTATACCCGTATGAAACGGACAGAGGCATTGAGGGCAAAACCATTGTCACCAAGGGGAGTAACGTCAATATCCGGAGCGGTGCAAGCACAACAGCCAAGGTTGTGAAAACCGTTGCTGCATCAGGTACAACAGTCGGTAAATGTAGCGGCAGGGTGTGGTATGACAGTAATCCACAGTACAAATGGTATGAAATTGATGCCACACCGCCCCTGCTGTTTTCATATATCAGAAATGACCTTGCCACATTGACAGGTTCGGCAACCCCAATCCCTGCATCGTCGGCAACGACAAAGCCAAAGAACGAGGACGAAGAAGCGCAGATATTGCTGGATGATATTCTGAAACAGGATACTGAAACCATGAATAACCTGAATCAGGCGACGGCAATGGTGGAGCAACTCAAAGCGAAAGGGGTAAGCACGACAACATCCGAAAACAAGATCAAGTCTATTTTCAAGAATATCCAAGAACGTCAGGAAAAGTTGCAAAAATCGACATGGGCGAAAGTGAAAGACAAGGTATCTAACGCTTGGGGTTCGGTAAAGAAATTCTTCGGGTTTAGCGGACACGACGGCATGGGTGAGTTAATTACGATTGCCATTATTGTTGTAGCCGCCATTGCGGTCGGAGCGGGAACAACAGCATTAGTGACCTTAAAACCTTGGAAAAACCAATCAAATATAGACCTCAAGGAATCAAAGGAGTTGAAAGATTTGTTGGACAAGGCCGACCCCGTTGTGGCTGAAAAAATCAGGAAAGACCTCAAAGATCAGGTTGTCGATGCCTACAAATTGGGTGACAGGCAGGCTACTGTTTCAAGCTATTGGAATATAGGAAAATATGTACTTATCGCAGGATTAGCATTGTGGGCTGCGCCAAAAATCATGGCTACGGTAAGTGGTTGGCAGGCCAATCCAAGAAAACGGAACGCAAACGCATAATACGGTCATCACATGCTATACGAAGAAAAAGTAAAATCGAACAAAGACGCTTTCATTGCCAAAGTGGTCAATATCTCGCAAAGGCTGGGCATTGAACCGGAGTGGCTCATGCAGGTTTTTGTGAATGAAAGCGGCGTGAACCATCAGGCGGTAAATGCGACCAGTGGAGCGACCGGGCTGATACAATTCATGCCCGACACGGCGGCAGCCTTGGGGACAAGTACGGCAGCGCTCAAAGCGATGACCAACGTCCAGCAGTTAGACTACGTGTATAAATATTTGTCCCCTTATGCGGGAAAAGTAGCCTCCTATGTCGATTTGTATTTCTGCGTTTTCTTCCCGCTCGCCATAGGCAAGCCCGACAATTGGGTGTTCCAGACATCCAAGCTGGCCGCTTCAAAAATAGCATTGCAAAACCCCGTGTTTGACCTCAATAAGGACGGCAAACTGACAGTGGCTGAAGTGCGCGAAGCCATGCTCAAGAAAGTACCGGCAGGGTGGCGGGACTTTTTCAGTAAAAAAAAACTGAAATCGCCATCAGCGCCGGGGCGGTCTTCCTCATCGCCGCAGCGATAGGCATCATCAGGTGGTATCATCGAAAAAACAAAAAGCAATGAAAATCAAAATATGGTTCATACTCGCAGTGGTGGCCATCATCACCCTGCAACTCTTATCAACTGCAAAGGTGTACCGGGACAACAGACGGTTGTCGGACAACTTCAAGGCGGTGATGTCGGGCGTACAGTTCGGGTATACGCTGGATTCGCTGCATACGGCGCGGACAGAGAAAATGTTGCTCGACATATCGGAGATCAAAAGCGATTTTCCCGGAATCGTCAAAAGTGTCAATGATCTAAATGTCAAAATGCGGCAACTGGAAAGGTACAGCGCGGTAAGCTCTACGGCAAGCTACCAGATCGCAAGCCGATTGCATGATACAACGCAGGTAAGGCAAACCATCATCAAGGAAAGAATAGTACGCGATACCGTAAAAATGCAGTATATCCGGTATCGTGACCGTTGGATAGATTTTCAACAGGCTATTGTTGCAGATTCTGCATACACGGCCATCCAAACAAGGGACAGCATCGCTATCGTGCAGAGCTGGGAACGGGCGCATCAATTCTGGTTCCTGAAATGGGGGCGCAAACGGCACATACAGGCTGTGACCAACGCCAACCCGCATGCCAAGATCATCTATTCCATTTACGTAGAAAAGAATTGATTATGATACGCATGTATGAATATGAACCGCACGTGGACGATGAAGGGAACGCAGTGGAAGCCTTCAAAGACTTTCAAAACTTCCTGTTCAGCTATCCCTACTCGTTTCGCTGGGATTTTCCGAACGACAAAATAGTGATCTATGGCATTGCATACCGTATCTCATCCCTGCGGCGCATCCCGGACAACAACCAGATTACCTGCCTGTGCGTATGCGATGGCAGTGGCAATGGTTCGGGCAGTGGCGCCGGCATTACCAAAATTAAAACTGATGTGAGCCTGCACGGTGAAGGCAGCGAAGCCGACCCGTTAGGCGTCCAGTTAAGCCAAAAAAGCGGAAACCGCCTGTTGATCTTGGACGATGGCTGTTACGTGGGTTCCGACCCGCCACAATATACCCCGCCGGTGATCACCTTGTCCTCGAACATCCCTACCGGTGAATACCTCTTGGGGCAATCGCTGGATAACATGATATTGACGGCGGCTATCCAGATCGGTACGGCTTCCATCCGGGATGTGCGTATCGGCTATGATGGAACAAAGACCCTGCATGCGTTCGACTTGTCAAATGTTTATACGTACTCCTTCCCGCTAACCAAGGGCGTAGACAATGATGTAACGTTCAAAGCATCTTGTAACGACGGCATGGACTATTTTTCCAACCCGTTGCAATACAAGTTTGTATTGCCTGTGTATACCGGCGTTTCTGACGGGCTTACCATAAAGGACGCCGAGATCGTGGCCGGGGAAGCCTTGAAAGTAACCGGCAGCTCATTCGATTACACCTACGAGCAGTTCAGTAAACAACACTTGTGGATGTGTTGCCCTGAAACAAGGGCGGTTAAAACGGTAATGGACGAAAACGGGTTCCCGATCACCACGGCATTTAAAAAGACAGCCGTCAAACTGACACTGGCGGGCGATCCATATAATTACAATCTCTATGTGTTCGATACCCCGGTAACGGGCGACCACTATAAAATAACCTTTAATTCATAATAACAACATACATGAAAACAGCATTATTCAAGCGAATCATACTTGCAGTAGCCATACAAATGTTGCTTGCTTCAAGTGTCTGCGGACAAAAGTACGAGAACGGCACGCGGTTGCTCAAAGGTGCGGAAGTATTAAGCGCAACGCCGTTGCAGTTGGACTACGTTCTCGAAAAACTGGCAGACACGGCCAAAATCACCGTCAACATCCACGAAGGTAAAACACATTTGGTTTTAAATGACGGGAGCGGCGTCTGGAGAGAATGGTGGTATTATATGGGTCGCTGGCAGGTAAAAACCAAGGACGGCGCACTACCGATCGGAAAGGACGGCAGCATACAGACCAAATCGGGGAAAACATTCGCAGGTTCCACGTTAGGCATCAACGAGGGGTTTATCCGCAGTCTGGACGACACGCCCGGCGATGTGGGGATGAACAACAAAAACGCCACCATCCGCGTCACCCCGCAAAGCATGGCGGTAATGGAAGCCACCAAAACCGGGACAAAGGGAAACATCACCAGCAATGTCTATGTAGCTGGGAATGAAACGGAACAAAACGTCACTTGGATCAGTCAGGATCCCAAGCGGGGTTCCCGGCTCCGGATGGATACGACCATTCTTGAACATGCGCAGACCAGCACGGTGTTTGACTTTTGGAATTTCAAATCATCGTTGCCGGACACGACTTTTTACGTCAAGAAACGGTTGAAATTCGACCAGCCGAAAACCACCGTATATGCCAAGGGGGGCGACCTGCGGTTGTCTGACAAAACGGGCGACTTCGCGCTCGCGGATTTGATCAATGTTGCGGAAAGCGACCCGACTATACCCTCGCATGTGAAGTCAATCACCACAACCAATGTGAGTAACTGGAACACAGCATACGCCAATAACCACACGCACGCCAACAAAGCGGTACTGGATGGCATCACAACCACGAATGTCACCAATTGGACGAATGCGTTCGGATGGGGCAACCACGCCACACAAGGGTATCTGAAGACGGAAACTGACCCGGTTTGGACGGCTGAAAAAACTGGATATTACACGAAAGCAAACCTGCAAACAAGCGGAGCAGCGCAGGTACATTGGGACAACCTCACGAATAAACCGGCACTGGCAACGGGGTCGGTGACATCCGTCGGCATGTCCCTGCCTGCCATTTTCATGGTAACAGGTTCGCCTGTGACTACCGCAGGGACGTTGGCCGCGACACTGGTCAGCCAAACCAAGAACACAGTATTGGCCGCGCCGGTTGCGGCAAACGGTGTACCTGCTTTCCGTACATTGCAGGAATCGGACATACCCGATCTTGCTTGGACAAAGATCACCGGCAAGCCGGATATGTATACCAAAACTGAAACACGTGCAGTTATTGGCGATACGGCTAAGGTATTGCGGAATTTGATCAAAAATAATGTTGTCACGGAAAGCGACCCGACCGTCCCCGCGCATGTGAAAGCGATCACCGCTACCAATGTCACCAATTGGAACACCGCCTATACGAATAGTCATACGCATGGTAACAAGACCGTTTTAGATGGCATCACTTCGGCCAACGTCACCAATTGGACAAACGCTTTTAATTGGGGTAACCACGCGACACAAGGTTATTTGAAGGCCGAAACCGACCCCGTATGGATGGCTGCATCCGTGAATTATTACACGAAGTCAAACCTTCAAACGTCGGGCGGTGCTGCCGTTCATTGGGATAATATCAGTAACAAGCCCGCGATGGGTACGGGTTCGGTTACTTCGGTCGGTATGTCGTTACCCTCCATTTTTACGGTAACGGGAACACCCGTCACCGCATCAGGCACATTGTCGGCAACGCTTACTTCGCAAACCAAAAACATGGTACTTGCCGCACCTGTGGCGGCCAACGGTGTACCGACATTCCGCACATTGCAGGATGCCGATTTGCCCGACATCGCGTGGACAAAGGTAACAAGCAAGCCCACTACCGTAAGCGGTTACGGGATTACGGACACATATACCAAAACGAATCTCCAAACGAGCGGCGGGGCAACCGTCCATTGGGATAATGTGACCAACAAACCCGCAATGGGTACGGGTTCAGTAACAAGTGTCGGTTTATCATTACCTGCTACAATCTTCACTGTAACGGGAAGTCCCGTAACATCATCGGGAACATTGACAGCCACACTCGGAACGCAATTCAAAAACTATGTATTCGCTGCACCCGTGGCGGCTAACGGCGTACCGACATTTCGCACTTTGCAGTTATCGGATTTGCCCGAAATTACTTGGACAAGTATAACAGGCAAACCCACTACCGTGAGCGGTTACGGTATCACGGATGTATACACAAAATCAAACATGCAAATAAGTAACGGCGGGGCGCAGTTGCATTGGGACAATATCACGAGTAAACCATCATCTTTTTACACGCTACCTGCCGCAACCGCTACGACATTAGGCGGTATCAAAGTAGGTTCGGGGTTATCGGTTACGGCTGACGGGACGTTAAGCGCATCAAGCAATGTAATGGTAATACAGGACATTGGGACGTCTACAACCTCTGTGTTTTCGCAAAAAGGAGTAACCGACCTGTTATTTTACAACAACGACAAGACAAAGGTGCGAATCGGTTATGGCAATCAAGCAACACCCGCATCAGGAATTTACTCAACACAAGTGGGGGGTTATTCAAGTGCATCGGGAAACCGCGCCACAACAATCGGGTTCAGTAGCACATCAAGCGGTTACGGAAGCGTTGCCGTAGGCGCTCAAAATGAAGCATCGGCGGATGCCTCCGTAGCGCTCGGTATCGGAGCAACCGCCACCGCAGTGGACGGCATCGCTATCGGGCAGGTGACAGAAGCGAGGGGATTCCGGACGGTGGCATTGGGTTACGGTTCGATTGCTACCGAAGAATATACCGTTTCGGTAGGTAACAACAACCCGACAGTGAACAATAACAAACGTATCGTCAACATGTCGGCGGGTATCAACCCGAACGACGCGGTAAATATGGCACAGTTGGATTTGCGGGGTAAAATCTACGTGCAATCGACAGAACCGACCATTCCCACCAACTCGTTTGCGTTCTGGGTCAATGGAACCACCTTCTACCTGATCCTCCGTTCGGGAACCACCCAAAAGAAAGTACAACTGCAATAGCCATGAACGAAATCAAAGAACGGATTGTAGACGTATTGGGCGTGGTGGCCATCAGCCACGCAACGGTGGCCAACATGTGGGAACTGATCTCCGGTATCAATTACAATGCGGTTTTCCTTGCTATTACTTCCATATTGAGCATTGTTTACCTTGCTTACAGGATACGTGAAGTACGCCGGGCAAGCGAATTGCGCAACCTCGAAATTGAAAAGCACCGGATGGAAATGGAAAAACTAAAAGCCGAAATACGTAAGATCGGCGTCAATACTGATTTCTATAAACTTAATAAAACTAAAAAAGATGAATGATTTTTTCAAAGAATTGACAGGCTATCTGTTAGGCAATGTAAGCGCGGCTTACTGTATTGCTGCAATTGTTTATGTGCTGGTCGGCGCGGCCATCCATATCCTGTACGATGTTCAAACCCGTTACAAATTGAATTTCAACAGCCCGATTACCTTTAGCTGGAATTATTTCTATACTAAAAACAAGCTACGGTTTATCCTGAATATCACCGTGGCAGTCCTGTCACCGATATTGTATGCAACACTGATCGGCAACCCGTTGGAAATGAAATATTGTTTCGCCATTGGCCTTGTGTTCGATGTGATGTACGTAGTCATTAAGAAACTGACCAAGCGGATGAAGGATATTGTCAATCAGGTATTGAACATGCTGGATAAATATTTACCGAACTTGTCTATCAAATCTAAAAACTGAACATCATGCGACTGAAAAGACCAATAGCAAAGCTCCATAAAGATGAGCGCCACTTAGGTTTGAGGCAGCAAAAGAAAAAAGCCGCAACCAAAACCAAGGCAGTCAAGACCAAGGCTAAAACGACCACCAAGACAAAAACCAAATCCAATGGCAAAAATCCAAAGAAAGCTATTCGATAGCGATGAAAGTGTTTCCAAGGGCGGCAGGGCTGATACCTTTTGGAGAAGCAGGCCGGTAATGCGGTCACAAAGGTACAACAGTGGCGGTGACGATACCGACGTTGACCAGAACCAAATCCTGCGTACTTACCGACTGAAAGGCTTTGAATACGGAAACTGGTTGAGCAACAACGACCGGTACGACCGTTTGGTGGCCGCCCGTGACAGCCTGCAACACCTTGCAAAGATCATTGGCTCAAAAAATCTGGGGCTTAATCAGGTGATCGGCATTGCATTCGGAGCAAGGGGAAATTCCAGATTCGCCGCGCACTTTGAACCGGATACCTTCATGATCAACCTGACAAAGGAAAAAGGGTTTGGCGCACTGGCGCACGAATACGGACATGCGCTCGATTACCTGTTCGGCACGTACATAGACCAGCACAAGGACAGTTGTGCCTTGACCTTCGGGCGAACCACGCGCATGCGCATTACACCCGCCGGTGGCGCATACCGTATTTTAGCCAACAAGGCGGTCAATGATGCCATTACCAATAGTAGCGGTCAAAAAAGCGATTCTTACCTGCGATGGGAAAAATCAGGAAAGTCTTCAAAATCCACCTACTGGTTCCGGCGTAGCGAGATTTTTGCACGGATATTTGAGCAATGGGTGCAACACCAGTGCGAAAAAAAAGGCATCAAAAATACCTTTCTGGCCAAAAGCAAGTACGACGGCAAAATGTACCTGACTGATGCCGATTTTAAGCGGGTATTACCCACCCTGAATCGCTTGGTCAGGGAGTTTGCACAAAAGATGAACAGCTAAATGCCGGGGTGATGGACATGGACGGTTTCACCGGGAAATTGCTGGAAATCTTTCAGGAAGGTCGCATGCTGGACAATCGCAAGCTGGACACCTTGGCCGCCGGCTACTCCATCCATGACAAAGTAACCACCAAGGAACTGTACGAGCTTGCTATTGTCCGGCATGTCCGTGCCTTGGCACAACCGGGCAGAAGCCACAAAGACGTATTTGACGACATCGTAGCGTTTTACAACCATCAGGTCAACCTGTCGCACAGGACGAGCCAAAGCGTGATGTTACAGCAATACTCTACCCCTGCGCCGCTTGCTTTTCTCGCCGGGAGTTTCCTGATACCCAAGCCAACAGAAGGAAATGAAACCCTTTATTTTGAACCGTCGGCTGGGAACGGGTTACTCACCATCGCCCTGCCGGAACGACAAGTATGGGCGAACGAGATCGACGACTTCCGCAGCCGTAATTTGTCCGTACAGCCATTTGCCAAGCAATTGAGGCAGGACGCATCGGAACCGTTCGGCATGCTGGTCAAATTCGATGGCATCATTACTAATCCCCCGTTCGGGGAACTTGGAAAAAAAGTGCTGGTTGACGGGTTTCCCATCACGGCATTAGACCACCTGATGGCTATCCGTGCCTTGGACTGCATGAAAGACGCCGGTCGTGCCTCCATCATCATCGGCGGGCATACGGAATATGATCACAGGAAACGTGTAAAATCTGGGAAAAACAGGATATTCCTGTCATACCTGTACAAACACTACCATGTTCAGGACGCCATCAACATATCCGGGGATTTGTACCGGAGGCAGGGAACGGGTTTTGACATACGCCTGATCCTGATTGACGGACGGAAAGCAAACCCCGGAGGATTCCCGCCGCTATTCAATGGAGAAAAAAACGTGCAGGATTATGAAACACTGTACTACCGCATGTACAATACGATCAATAACAGTAACTATGTGTTGCGTACAGAATTTGAAAGGGCAAAGGCGATCAGTAAACTAAGAGTATTGGAATTGTTAAAAATAGCGTGATGAAACAGCACGAAATACTGTACCATTTTTTCAAGGTCAAAGGGAAAAAGGAGATTTGTTTTTGCGTGTCCGTACAGGCGGACTACCATTTGAAAGTGTTGGGCGTCTACTATATCCATGTCCCCAACGACAAAAAATTACCCGCTAACTGGCACAGCCGTACCCGCCATTATCTGCCAAAATCCGGGTTAAAGAACCTGCAAGCCGGCGGGCTGGGCATGCCCTACCAACCGGCAGCCGAACCGCCCGTAAAAAGCCTCGAAACGATTGTTCCGGACAGCATGGCCTACGAGATACATGCCGCACTGTACAGGCTTAAAAAAGAGGTAGGCAATATCAATGCGTATGTGCGCAGGTACATGGGTTATGCCTCCGATGATGAACTGGCCGGGGCGTTAAGCGCCGAACAGGTGGATGCAGTAGCATTGGCCATTTACAATATCGAGGTGAGGAAAGAGGCGTTGATCGTGGGCGACCAGACAGGCATCGGAAAAGGCAGGGTAGCGGCTTCGCTTATCCGTATTTTTTCGCGCATGGGGCTGAAACCGGTATTCCTGACCGAGAAACCTAATCTTTTCAGCGATATTTATCGCGATCTGGCCGCTATCGGTTCCGCAAACCTTGTCCCTTTCATTGTCAATGGCCGCGAAGGCAAGACCCAAGTAAAGGACGAAGACGGGAATGTCGTCTACGAAGCGCCTGAAAAAATCGTTCAGGACGAAATCATCAATCATGGCCGTGTTTCCGAAAACTACGATTATGTGATGGCTACGTACAGCCAGTTTGCCAGTAAGACACCAACAGTAAAACAGACGTTTTTAAAGTCAGTTGCCGCAAACAATGTGCTGATATTAGACGAAAGCCACAACGCCGGGGGAGATATGGACGTATCGGCAACCGCCACCCTTTTTTATGAAATCGTTGAAAAAACGCGCGGTGTCCTGTTCCTGTCGGCCACCTTCGCCAAAAGACCGGACAACATGCCACTTTATACTGTCAAGACCTGCATGCGCGAGGCAGCGATGGACAATGAGGAACTGGTCGCAGCTATCAACCGGGGCGGGGTGGCCTTGCAGGAAGTTTTGGCGGCAACTTTAGTGAACGAAGGGCAGATGATCAGGCGCGAGCGTAGCTTTGAAGGCGTAGAAGTCAACTATATCACGCTGGACGGCGATGGTAAGAAACACTTCGGGGTTGAAGACTTGGAAAACGAACAACTTGCCACCGCCGACAGGATCACCGACATTATCCGGGACATCATCCGCATGGAAAAGGACTACATTGTCCCCATCGTCGAGGAAATGGACGAAGCCGTGAAGGCTGAAATGATGGAAGTAATCAAACGGGAGGGAACTGCTGACTTTGGTGTATACAACACCCCGTACTTTTCCAAACTGTTCAATGTCATCAACCAGATGTTGTTCTCCATCAAGGCGAAGGCCGTCGCGGACAGGGCGATACAACGGCTTTTGGAAGGCAAAAAGCCTGTGATCGCGTTTGCTTCCACAATGGGTGCGTTTCTGGAAAACATGGAAAACGACCGGGGCGGCCTTGTCGGCGATGGTGACACGATCAAGACCGACTTTTCGGAAGTGCTGAACAAGGGGCTGGAAAATATCTTTAAGATCACCGTCGTGAAAGCAAACGGCAAGCGTGAAAAGGAAATGATAGACTTGTCGGAATTACCTGAACCGGGACAGAACAAATATCACGAACTGCGTGCAAAAATCAGGGAAGTTAGCACTGGTATCAGTATATCCCCAATCGACGACATCAAGCATTACATCGAACAGGCCGGGTTCAGTGTTGCAGAGATCACAGGCCGCCGGTTGGAAGTGCAGTATGAGAAGCCGGGAAACATGACCGCACTGGTCAGGAACCGGAGGCGTGAGAACGTTTCCGATGCTTTCCGTAAATTCAACAACAATCAGGTTGACGTTCTTTTGATCAATCAATCCGGTTCCACCGGTGCATCGGCACACGCCATTGTTACCCCGCGCGTTCCTTTGGCCGAAGTAAAGCAACGGGTGATGATCGTATTGCAACCGGAACTGGACATCAACAAGGAAATTCAAAAGCGCGGGCGCATCAATCGTACCGGTCAAGTGTACAAGCCAATCTACGACTATATAAACTCTGCAATTCCAGCCGAACAACGATTGGTGATGATGCTGCAACGCAAACTCAAATCGTTGGATGCCAATACGACATCAAACCAGAAGCAAAGCAAAAGCATACTGGACAGCCCGGATTTCTTGAATAAATACGGGGATGCCATTGTTAAAAGCTATCTGGAATATGACTTGGACTTGAATTACATACTTGGCGACCCGCTTGGTATCAGCAGCGATAGGAAACCGCCACTGGAAGGCATGGCGTTGAAAACAACCGGGCGTGTGGCCGTTCTGCCATGCGAAAGTCAACGGAATTTTTATGATGTCGTTTTCGAAAACTACAACAACTATGTCGATTACCTGAAACAATCAGGCTTGTACGACCTTGAAGTGGAAGAAATGGACTTGCAGGCCGAAACCATTGAAAGGGAGCCTGTCGTATTCGGCAAGGGTGGCCGGAGCGATTTCGGTACGGACACATACCTTGAACTGATCGACGCCAATGTGCTGAAAAAGCCCCTCACCAAACCCGAACTGGAACGGCTGGTTGAAAAGGCTTTAGACGGAAAGACAGCCGGGGAACTACGGGACGGCTTGTTACAGGAAATGGCAGACCATTTCAAAGCGCGGGAAGAAGACGAGATCAGGGAAGCAGAACAACATTTTGACGAATTGCTTGACAACATTACTTCGGAAAAGAAATACAGGGAGGCAGACAATAAGAAGGAATACCACTTGGACAGGACAATCGAACTGGAAGACAGCAGGGACAGGAAGATTGACCGGGTTAAGAGCGACTTGCAGCGTAGCCACGCTTACCTGCGCAAATTCGTTCAATATTTCCATATCGGCAGGAGCCTGCTGTATCCCACTGACGTCGCCCAAGATCAGATAATATACACGCCGTCAGTCTTTCTGGGCTTCCGCATCAACCGCAACCGGGCAAGGCCGTTTATCCCCAGCGCGATACGCGCCTGTATCGCCATCGCCGACAGCAACCGGTACATGGAACTGGTACTAAGCAACGAGCAGGGAGGATTGCTGAACAGCATCATGGAAAAAACGGAAAAATATTCGAAAGGCGATACCTTGGCCAATTGGGAAACCTATTGCCGGAAAAGCAACGTAAACCGCATACGCCGCTACGTCTACACAGGTAATGTCTTACAGGCGTTCACCGTGGCCGAAGGCGGCAAACTGGTCGATTACACCTGCAAGAACGGCGAAAAGAAGAAAGGCTTGCTCATGCCCCTGTATTGGGATATGTCTGCAAACAAGGGGAAGGCCAATATGCGGCGTGTGCCCCTTAAATTTTGCCGCCGCGCCATCCTTGGACTGTCCGTCGGTGCGGTGGTCAATACCGATGCCGATATTTCGTTCATGCTGAACCGGGAAGGAACCATCAAAGTACTGACCAGCTCGCTGTCTGTCAAAACGCACGGCTGGCTGATCAAGGACACGGAAATATTGCAGTACATCACGGACAATGGTGGATTCCAAAAACAAAGCAGCTCGTGGACGGGAAACGTTGTACCAAGTGACCTGCCCCGCGTGATCGACCTGATCTATAAAAGCAGCAATTGCAACGCCCTTCTGTCGCTCTCACAGGTAGACATGATCAAACAGGACATCATTCGCGCTGAAGTGAAGCCGAAAGAGAAAATAGAATTGCCGCCACCGGATGAAGACATGGAAATGAAATTGAAACTGGCCAAAGCAAAGGCCATCGCTAAAATGAAAATATTAAACCTTTTAAACTTATAGTTATGATCACCATAGATAATATACTGGCTGAATACCCGAAAATCCAGCAAAACACCCTGCCCGAACCATTGCGGCAAAAGGAATTTGACGAGATAGCGAAAAATATCCAGTACGAGTTTCACAGGAAAGACGAAGATATAAAGGCGTATGTAGATACTTTTATTGAAAAACTGAACGACGTCTTGAAGCGCGGCGAACAGGCCGGGAAAAATACCGTACAATCCGCAATCAGTGAAAAGAAGGTTCAGCCAGTGCCGCCAAAACCAAAAGAAGAAATGCCAAAAACAAAGGCGAAGGCTCCAAAACCCAAAAAGGAAAAGCCCGAACCAAAGCCGAAAGCCAAAAAGCAGAAGCAGGGTGAAGAAGTTACGGAAATGCCCGTAGCAGTTACGTTTATCAAGTCATATTGCAATTTGCATAATAAGCCAAAAACCAAAACACAAATCTATTTCCTGATCAAGCGGCTGCAAAAGGCAATTACGGAAAAACAAATCCGCAAAACATCCGAATACGCAAAGCCGGTTGAATACATACAGGACAAGTTGGTCGAATTTTATAATGATATGAAATCAGGGTCGAAAACCTACATCATACCGGCAGCCAAACTTGCGGAATTGAAAGGATTATGCAACAAGCGCTGGGCTGATCATGTAGTGATCATCAAGCAGTATATTAACATATTGAATGAAACCAAGACCGGGTTGAAGGAAAAGGCGCACAACCTGCTAAAGAAGATCGAAGAATCAGAGTTTGCGGACAATGCACAAAAAGCCGTTACCGATATCACCAAAAGCCTGAAAGACTATCTTTCCGGTAAAACGAGTGAACCGCAAATTAATCAAATGGCGTTACAGGGATTGTTCGGGCTGGCCGGGTTAAGCGGGTTGGGTGAATTGCCGGCAGCAAATGCCTCTCCTACTAATGACGGTAAAGTGATTTCTACTACCGATTTTAAAAACACGTCTTTCAAGTTAATGGGCTTTACTGGCAAGTGGCTGCAACTGATTGGCAACCCTTCCGTCCCGTTCAAGGCGATGGTATGGGGAACCGGTGGTTCCGGAAAATCGACACTGGCCATTGATTTTGCTGGCTACCTTGCAGGGTCATTGAATAAGCGTGTCCTTTACATAGCCAACGAAGAAGGCTTCGGGGCTTCGCTGCATGAAAAAATGACACGTTTGAAAGTTTTCTATCCTGACCTGTTTATTGCCAATACATTGCCGCCGCGATTGGTGGAATATGATTTTGTATTCTGCGATTCGGCCAATTCGATGCAAATGGAGCTACCCAAATTTGAGCAAGTTGCAAAACAATATCCTTACCTGTCATGGGTTTTGTTGTTCCAAACCACAAAGGATGGTAATTTTCTGGGTGAAAAAAACTGGCAACATGCAGTGGACGTAGAGGTGTATTGCGAGGATGGAAAGGCAAAGGCGTTGAAAAGCAGATTTGGAGGAAAAGAAATGATAGAAGTGTTTGCATTTTAAGTTTAGCTACATAAGTTATTTTTCTCTTGTATACTCAGTGAAAATCCATAAACATTAGATCGTTAAATGCTTGTACTTAATCTATTGCATAATCCTGTTTTTGTACCGAAAACTCTACAAAAATGATTCATTAATTAGCCACACAATACTACTTAGTATACGCTTTATGTTTAGTATATTTTTGTTATTTTTAATATAAATAAGCTTTGTGAATAGGTATAAAAAATGTAATATTGCATGTTGGTTTTGATAATCAAAATATGTTAATTTTATCTTTTTCAGTAAAATATAAAATGTAATCATACAAATATTTAATTTGTGATCCAAAATTTTTGTTAATTCGGATTGTAGAGAAGAAAAATAATTGAGAATAATAAAACCTACTATTGATAAATGTCTATTTGTTAATTCTTTTCAAAATAAACGTTTCGATAAATTTGAAACTCATGTTTTAATTACATCATGATTTTTATGCGTCTGATAATGAGACTTATATTAATTGTGACAAATAAGAGGGAAAGTATGTTGCACAAATTAAGAATAAGTTTTGTGAAAAATTATAAAGACGTATAGAACAAGTATTTGTTAAAATATTTTTTTTATAAACAATTTTCAGATAGAATACGTGGTATATCCAAATTTAATATATTAAACATTATAAACCATGGCCAAAAAATCAGATTCCCAAAAGGCTAATAAGCATCAGTTTAACGATGAAGAGAAAAACGAGTTATCTGAGAAAATTTTTAACAGCGACAGTAGTTTAACAAATGGAATAAATATGGGTGAAAATATTAGCCTAAATAGTCCGAATGAAAAACAAGATCAATTGAATAACTTGTTTGTTTTTGAATTTGATAATTCTAATGATACCCTTACAATTAAAAAGGATGGGAAGGTAGTAGCCGGCCCGTGGATTGTCTGTGGAAAAGATGGTGAACGTGGCAAATCCGCTTATGAAGAATGGGCGGTAGAAAATCCGGGAAGCTTTAATGATTTTATCAATTCACTAAAAGGGGAAAAGGGGAGTAATGGCAAAAACGGAGCTTCAGCGTTTGAATTATGGCTACAACAACAAGCTCCTGAACATCGCGGAAACATTCAAGATTTTTTCAATTGGTTGAAAGGTGAACACGGCGATAATGGGAAAAATGGAGCTACTGCATACGAAATTTGGCTTACACAAGGGAATAAAGGTAGTGAGAAGGATTTTATTGATTCCTTAAAGGGCGAAGCGGGAAAAAGTGGCGATAACGGTAAATCTACTTATGATGCTTGGCTTTCATTAGGAAATCATGGGAGTAAAGAAGATTTTCTGAAATCTCTAAAAGGTTCTGACGGACTGGCAGGTAAAAATGGTATGGTTGGAAAAGATGGAGATTCTGCTTATCAAACATGGTTAAAAGAAGGATATAAAGGGGATGAGGGCGATTTTTTAAAATGGATTCAAGAAGCCCGAAAAGGAGAAAAAGGCGATAACGGTAGACAAGGCAAATCGGCTTATGAAATTTGGTTGGAGGAAGGAAATCAGGGTACTAAAGCCGAATTTTTAGGGTCATTGAGAGGACGAGATGGACAGATGCCACCTTACCCGGAATATGGCTATAAAAATGTGAAGGATTTTCAATGTCCGGAAATCAAAATAAATCCGAACCTAATCATTTTGACAGAAAAAGTAATTGACAATAGGATTCCAGAAAACATTATAGAAGAGACTATTGATGAAATAAAAGAATTGCGTGCGCAGGGGCGGGAAAAGGAAAATTATGGTGATTGGTTCAAAGAATCTATGTGGTGGTGTGCCGGTGCCGATAAAGCTTTATTAAGAATGTGCCCAAGTGACCATACCAAAAATGCAGGTATTGGAACGATTATCCTTTTTACGGGACTTATGGCAGCACTTTCCGGATTCATTGCTTTCAGTTGTGTATTCGATGTTTTGTGGGCGTGTATCTTTTTTGCTATTTTTTGGGGTAGCCTCATTTTCTTTTTAGACCGGTTTATTACCAACACTATGGGTGTAGGCAAAAAAGTGTCGATTTATATATATGGACTTCCTCGTATAATAATCTCTATATTTTTGGCTATTGTAATTTCGGCGCCTCTCGAACTAATAATATTTGATAAGGAAATACAAACAAAAATCAACAATGAAATTCGAGTTGAAAATAGTAAAAAGGCGAAATCTATATTTTCCGAAAAATTGGAATTAAACAATGCTATTAAGGAACGTGATTCTATTAAGTTGGAATTAAAAACTATGGAAAGAGGCTATTGAAACTCCATAATATTCGGAAAGATAATTTTGAAAAAAATATTGACATATAGGAAATTCAATTATTGGGTAATCGGTTTGTTAGTTGTACAAACTACCTTGTTTGCAGCCTGTTTGGTCATGCTAAAATGGAATGTTATAGCATTATTAATTTTGTTACCAGCGTTTCTTTTACTTTCATGTGTTGAGATATTTGCTTTTTGTCAATCAAAAACAGATATAATACCACTCTCCCCGCATCTTAATTCATTTGATTTTTTTGATGAGGAAGAATTACAAGAAAAAAAATATGAGTTGGATGACAAAAGTAAAATGCTGTTGGAGTGCTGCAAGAAAATAGAGGAGCTATCGACGTTAATGCCTACAAATAATGAAAATATCAAAAGATTAGAAATACCTGTTCCGGATAATCCAAAAGAAAATGAACTTCCCTACAAAAGCTATGTAAATACACTGCAAAATCTTCCTTCAAACATTCCCATAATGATAGGGTTTGAACAATTCATCCTATCTATTCGTCCCAAAGAAGAGTTAATTGATTTCATTCATTCCTTGATGGAGAGCCTGAAAGACAATACTTCTGAGTTTTTGAAGAATAGTTATAATGATCTATGTGATTTTCTGGCAAATGCAGCACATAATCTAACTTTGCAAAATCCGGACTTTGTAAATGATCTTTTTTCTAATTTTTGGAATGCTTTATTAAAGCATTTTGAATCTGTATTTGATTTCTACCATCTCAGTCAGGATATACTGACACAGGGATTTTTGAAAGGGTTAGTGAATGTAGTTAGTAATGACGCCTGTAAAAGTTTTATTAAAACACTTTTCGATAATGATGGTGTAATCATGGATAATTTTAAAACACATATTAGTGATTTAGGTGATAATTTGCGTGATACATTTACTGAAAATATTCCTGATTTAGATATTTTTCAGCCAGAATTCGACTTTTCATTTCATTTTCCTTACATAAGTGCTGTTGTTGAGGCATATAATGAGATTGATAGGTTAAAGAGTGATAAAACCGACACGAGAACAGCCATAAAAAATTACGGAATTAGAATCGGTTTTAAAACATATGGAATGTATGTCGGGGGTGTTATTGGATCATTTGTTCCAGTAATAGGTAGCTTTGTAGGTGCAATTATAGGTGGAATAATAAGTACAAAAATAGCTAATAAAATTATTCGACAAGATTATGATGCCGCTGTAGAAGAATTTAATAATGCAATTGAGGCATTTAATCGAATAAGAAGCAATGTGCAAAAAGAGCTTGCTGATAAGCAAGTTCGTGTAGATAGAGAAATCCGGAAAACTGCAAAAGAAGAGAAAGAGAATTTTAAAAAAATCAAATCTCATTGTCCACTAAGTGATGATACCCCTATCAACACAATCTATTCGGTAGATATTGTGATAAAAGACTATCTGGTTGATTTATATTATAGGTGTTTGAAGGTGTTCAAGCAAAAGGGTTTATTGAAAAATAACAACAGGTCAATTGAAAGTTTGTCATGTAAAAGACTTTTGCAACAGTTAGGCAGAACTATTTCTACAGTCTCTTATGTTGAGAATGATTGTATAAAGAACATTGAAAAACTGCTTTTAATTAAGCCAGTTATAGAAACTAATCAGCCACTATTTGAAAAATATGGTATTATGCAAAAGTATTTCGTATATAATGATGTTATCGCTATTTGCACTGATTATATGGAAATGGCCAAAAATCGTTATAATATCATTTTAATCGTATGGTATACGCAAATATATATGTCCTATCGAAATTCTATTAACAGGATAGTTGAGAAGACGAACATGGAATTTAAAAGCCTTCAACTGCTATTTGAAGTAAATCAAGAAATATTAGTTAAAGAACATAAAAAATTGGATCCCAAAAAAGAAAAGGTTGAACGAGAAAGAGATAAGATTGCTTGAATTGTAGAGCCAAAAATACTCAGCCTCCAATTTTTCCGCAGTCTGCATATTTATCCCTTGTTTGGAAAGGCGATGGGTTAGGGATATTCGATTCGGTGCAACTTTATTAAAACCAGTTTTATCGGTCATGACAAATTATTTTAATGTCAAATAATTATTCTTGTTCTAATTCCTCCAACTTCAATTCTGCTAACTTTCTTGCGGCTACACTTTTCCTTCCTTTTATTGTTCCTTTTGCTGCGCTATATACGGTGCGTTCCGATATTTCGAGCATTTTAGCAATTTCCCTAACCATTCCGTGCGGAAGTATGATCCTTTTTAGGTTTATATGAATACTACTCTTTGGCATTTTATATTGTTTTTTAATCTACTTCTGTTTTATTTGTAACCTTATCGCATTCAAATATTTAAATATAAAAATATTAGATATTGGTAGCTTCTACACAAGCCTTTATACCGATAGTATTGTATATATCGAGAATTAGAAGGTTTGACTTAATGCAATTATTTGAATTTCTTTCAATATAATTTCCATCTTTTGATATAATGGAGTTGTTTGTCAAATCAATAAATTCTATATACCATTTTTCCACACTTAAACCGTTCGATTTTATGCAATCATTAAAGAAGTGGCTAAAACTCATTATATTGAGTGGCTTTTTGTTTTTATATGTGTATTGGAAAAGTTTGAAAACGGGTCGATAATTAAATTTATTAAAGTGAAAATCATAAATGGTATCTGCATCTAATGATACAATCTTTCTTGAAATAATCCTCTTTGAATCATCCAATAATTCAGATTTAGTTGGGATCAAGTAGAAAAAAAATTGCGGGTCGGTTTCTTTAATTCGCATCCGCAATTCTTTTTCAGCTGCAACTTCCAACGCAAAATCAACAACTTTCTTGCATCTTAACGTATCAATAGAATGATCTGTCGGTTGGAGAGAACAATAAGACCTCTTTCCGATAAAAGCCAACAATAAGATGGCTACGGTGATACATGTGATTTTTACAATTAAGTTTTTCAAGGCCGCATAATTAAATGGAGCAAATTAAAGTATAAAAAAATGTGTATTTCACAAGAAAGACCCTTGTATTTCACAATTTCGTTATTTTTGAGATTTATTTTATATTTTTGTACCTGTAAAAAATAAATTGACT
>JAVBSH010000079.1:0-19434 GCA_031547085.1 Bacteroidales bacterium | reverse complement strand
ATACAGGATTGTCAAAGATGAGTGCCGTTTACGTAAGAATGGATTTGTGGACAGAATCTTTGCCACTTGTGCAGCCTTGCATAATTTCAGGATCAAACGCAGGCCGTTCCAGTACGAAAACAAATTAACATAATGTCTATTGTATGAATGAATTTTGGTTTATTTTGTCCGTCCCATCTCTTCCTCGATACCCACACTGCGGTTACGTGCGTTACGGATTTTTTGCGAACCGAAGTTGTATCGCACGGTAAGCATCGTACGGCGCATATGATAGTTTTCTTTGAAGGATTGATTAATGTTTCCGAAGTTAATTTTTCCTATCCATACATTCGAAGCGAAAATATCGTTACATGATAACGTCAAACTCATACGTTTATCGAAAAAGTTCTTTTCTATCTGGGCATCCATAAACCAGGAACCTTCAAGTTTGGCGATCATCCCTGACCAGGAAGGCGGCATGCATTGTATCTGTATGGTTGCTCTTAGCGTCGGCAGAATGGTAAATGCGTGTTGCATACTTGTATAAGTTTCAAAATAATTCTTTTTGAGCGGTTCGCCGTTGTAGCGGGCATCGTTCATGTTATAGGTGGACTGAGCAAAAACGTTCAGGGTGTACCATTTAGCAAATTTCATAGGGGCATAACCGCTCAGGGTCAATTGCTGTCTTTTTCCAATATTATTTTGGGTGATATGTGTCATCCTAGTTGCATCGTCTTGTATAAATTCTTTTTCAAACACGTCATTCACAACGCCGTAACTTGCATTTATGGTATATCCACCGTAGTTGTACCTTAATGCGATCGTATTGCGATATTCCGGTTGCAGATTGGGATTCCCGCTTCCAAAAGTATATGGGTCTATGTATGTACGGAATGGATTCAGACTCCTGTAGCCAGGACGGTTAATTTTGCGTGAATATGAGAGATTCAGCCCTTGTTTGTCGTTGATTTTGTATTGCAGGTAAGCGCTCGGAAACCAACCGAGATAACTGCGTGTAAACGTGGTGTCCATAGTGGGCGATTCGCCTTTGATAGACGTATATTCGGCCCGCAGACCGGCCATAGCCGAGAATTTGCCGAACTTGTGGCTATAGGTGGCATAAGCAGCCGATACCTGCTCGGTGTATTTGAAACTGTTGCTTTGGTTGTAGTCAATCACCCACCCGCCGTTGTACAGGTTTTCGTACTGAATTTCGTTATCGGTAACGGTTTGGCCTGTTTTAACCCCTACTTCCATGTTCGATTTTTCAGACAATGGCTTCGCATAATCTGCTTTCAACGAAAGGATATCAATGTTGCGCGGTCCGCCGTATTGAAATTCGGTCGGTAAACGTTGTTCATTGCCATCAGGGTTCAAGTAACGGCTCTGCATATCCTGCCAACTTTTAGCATACACGAGGCCGTAGTCGGCATCAACGGTGAGTTCTTCTCCTTTATCCCCTGTCAGCCGATAATTCAGATTATACATCTGCGAACTGTACATTGAATTAAACCGCGAATTGGACAACTCTGTTGAGTCAATGATCGAGGAGCCTGTCCGTGCGATATCGGCATCCGCAACCATCTCACCATTATTGTCATTGCGTGTTCCGTTGAACAGGAATCCGATAGTGTGCCTGGGAGCGACCAACCAGTCAATACCGGCGCGAAGAGTATGGCTTAACGCAATAGGGCGATTCAGCGAGTAATGATCATAAGTTACAGGCGTAACGCCGTTGTAATTACTTATTTGATAGGTTTCGTTGTAACTCGGCATTTTATTATACCCGTAGTTCCCAAAAATATTCAACTTCTTGGACCGGTAGTTTAAGTTCGCCCCACCGCGCCAAGTAAAATCATGGTCAGTAAACCCAACACCTGCTTGTATTGTGCCATTCACACCTAATGAAGCGTCACGTTTCAAACGAATATTGACAATGGCCGCACTCATCCCGGCCTCGTAACGCGACGAAGGATTATCGATCAATTCCACGCGGTCGACCACATCACCCATCATGCCATTGAGCATTTGGGCTACCTGTTCGGCAGGCAGGCGCGTGGGGCGGCCGTCGATATATACGGTTGCCGGTCGGCCATTGAGCTTCACGCTTCCATTTTGGTCGACTACCAATCCCGGCATCTGTTTCAATAAATCCTGTATGTTGAGGCCCGAAGTAATGATGTTGCCGGCCACATTCACAACAATCCGGTCAAGTTTGGCTTCCACCAGCTCGCGGCGGCCTTCCACCACCACTTCTTTCAGTTTATTGACGTTTTCCGAAAGGGCGATTTCACCCAAGTCGCTTTGTCCCGGCACGTTTAACGTCCGGTATTCTTTTTGATAACCAATGAAGGATATTTGTAGCAGGTAGTTGCCGCCTTTCACATTTTCGAGTAGAAAACGGCCGGCCTCGTTGGTTGTAACACCCGTTACCATGCTCGAATCGGGGCGCAGCAGGGCGGCGGTAGCATATGGAACAGGCAAACCGTCGGCCTGGTTTTTCACGGTTCCGGTGAGTTGGTGTTGCGCATGTGCAGCGAACATGCAAAAACAAAACATGGTGATAAAAATACTTCTCATGACTTTATTGATTTATATTGATGATTGATGACTAATTTTAATCCGAAAATCAAACATTTACAGTGCGAAAATACAAGGTATTCCATACCGACTACCCTCTACTATGGTATAGAATCGGCATGTGTGCAAAACCCTTGATAGTGTTGAAAAAATGAATAAAACAATATACCTGTACCAAAGTATAGGTTTGTTCAAAAAAATGTATATTTGCGACATATCAATGATTCTAAAAATGAAACCGGGTTTTAACATCGACAGTTTTTTCAAGCCGATAAGGTTGGAGCATCCTGTTACCGATGCCGACTACGACAATGTGCAACCATACGTAGAAGCGCTTACCGGCCTTTCGCGCATAGCCAACATGAGTCTGTACATGACTGATTATCACAAGCGGGAATTCCTTTATGTATCGTCCAATCCTTTGTTTCTTTGCGGCTACCCAAGGGAAGAAGTGCAAGCAATGGGATATGAGTTTTATTTTAAAGTAGTACATCCGGACGATCTCAAGATGTTGGTGGAAATAAACGAAAAGGGATTTGAATACTTTTATAAGCAACCGCCTGACTCGAGGAGCAACCTGTTTCTTTCGTACGATTTCCGCATGCGCCACCTCAACGGGCAAACCGTGATGATCAACCATAAAATCACTCCTTTCGCCCTTGCCTGCGATGGCGACATTTGGTTGTCGCTTAGCATTGTCAATCTTTCCACGCAGGAAAAGTCAGGGAATGTGTATGTTCAGCGGTTCGATTCGGTGGAACGGATGGAATATTCGTTCAAGTCGGGACGATGGAAAACAGCCCGGGCCGTTGTGCTCACCGATCGCGAGAAAGAAGTTCTCCAGCTTTCGGCTCAGGGGTATACAGCACAAAGCATTGCTGATAAGCTTTTTGTGGATGTGAGCACCGTGAAATTCCATAAGACGAATGTCTTCAACAAACTGGGTGTGAACAACACCATGGAAGCGGTTTACTTTGCGTCGGTAAATCATATTATCTGAAAAATTTGATTATTGATCAATCCGGTACAAAAGTACGCCCTGTATCAACCGCCTGATAACGGATTTCTACGACGTATAGCTGGTGTGTTGGCAGGAAATAATAACTGAGGTTCTGTTTGATGTAGCAGTTGCAAAAAATCATACCTGATTTAGTAATAGTTGGAATAATTACGGATTTTTGCAAAAGAAAATGTCGAGCATTACGGTTTTTCAACGAAAAGTAGAAAAATAATTAAGGCTTCTCCATTCCGCATGCTGCGCAAGTTTGGTTACAATGACGTAAATTGTAATGTGATTAGTGACAGACAAGAAAGATGTCTCCACGCACATACTCATACACTGCCTGGCTATGCCATCCAGGCGGGCTCGTATACTACCAATGACAAAAAAAAGTATAAATTTAATTAACACGTCATTGCGAATCACGAGGTACGAGTGATGAAGCAATCTTTGAGACTGCTTCGTTCCTCGCAGTGACGGTGCTTTTTCGTCATTACCGCTTGTTTGATTGAAAATAATTGGACATTCGACATGACGACGCGTTCTAAAACATCTCAGCCAGTTCAATCTTATTCATCAGGTTGGCGATTTTATTCTTTGATGTCTGGAAAAACCTGAACCGTTCCCTGCTGGATGTCCCGCTGATCAGGACCGATTTTGATATCAAATCGCTGATCCATTCCTCAGTTTCGGTACAAAGTGATGCATTGTTTGTAGTTATACTATTGATTGTATATAATCTGATGTTACAAGCCAATTGTCCGTTATTCCGCGTAAGCATAAAATTATTGCCTAAATCCACAGAACTGAGATAAAGTGAAAAAGGAGTTTTCTTATCGTTCCCCTTGTGTCCATGTTCTGCAGATTTATTGACCGTATCCAAAAGTAGCGATAACTGATTCAAAAGAAACAATACTGTTTCTTTAGTGTCGAACGCGCCCGTTTCCATATGGTAGTCCAATAATCGAAGTATGGTATCGATAGTTTGATCTGTCCAAATTTCTTTTGATGGAATCATATCATATGAACTTGCCATCTGTTCGTATATGGGTATAATTGCGTCCTTATTCAGTTTGTCGCAAAAATCCTTGAATAGAATGTGGGTCTTGGTTAAAGTGTCATTCCATGCATATACCTTGAAAAGAAGCAATTCGGTATATTTTAGAAAGTGATAGAATGGAATATCCTGTGCTGTATATATAAGCTCTTTTTCGGATGCAGACTTTAAGCCGGTTAATATCGCCGATAAACGTCTAATATAATTTACATAACTATCCTGATTGGCAAGATTAATTGTAGTATACTGGAATAAAGCGCCCTGTTCCGATTGGTGATTAATCACTTCATCCACCGATACATTAAAATGCTTACATATCTTTACCATTTCCGAGAACGAGAGTTCCTTTTCGCCTCGTATCCGCCTGTATGCCGAGTCGCTGCTTACACCCAGCAGTTCTTCAATCACATCTGCCAACCGGTATTGCTCGGGCATCCTGGTTTTAATAATCTCGAATAATCGTTTTTGTTCTTCCATAAATCAGATCAACATAAATCAACTTCCAAAAATACAAAATAAACCGCAAGTGTGAACATTTGCGGTTTATTTTTATTACAGGTAGAACCTTTTATACGATCCGTTCCAAGTATGCTATTCCTCCTGACGATTCCCGGCTTTTAATAATGAATTTTTTGCTGACAATACCGGTTTTACGGATAAGCAGTCGACCATCCGTTCCAGTGCTGCTTCTCGATCAATACCATTGACCGGTTGATAACGAATGTCATGCCGCGCATACATCTGTCTGATGCAATGGTCGAATAGGCCAGTAGCATCTGTGTCACCGATATGGAAAATATGATTATACCTGGTAGACGCGTATTCAGCCACCACCTGTTCCAAGCTATTGATCATGGATTGCTCGTAGATCAGTTCGTGATGCGGGTAACGACATTTAATCCACACCAATTCGTGCAACACGCTTCCTTCCGACACAAACCTGTCCGCATAACTTTGCTCAACAATCAGCCGTTCGGTAAACGCCCCAAGACAAAATACAAAGGAATCGGGCCACTGGCATTTTTCACGTTCGGGGGTTAACATGTACTTCGAAGCCAGTAACGAGTATGCAGGGCAAGAAGCTATATCGAACCCGGTCATGGCTGCCAAGGCATTTGTCATGACCGACGTTTCGCTATGCGAAGAACCGGTAATGGCAATTCGTTTCATTTCTTACTGATATGATCATTTGATAGCAAAAGTAAACCCGAAACGAAAAAGGCGATAATTGATTTTTCGCATGACAACCAATATTTGTACGATCTTTCCCGAAAAACAGAAAATATTTACACCGGAGTTGCAAAAAATCGTACCAAAAAGTTGTAATTGAAAGTATTTTACGGATTTTTGCAAATCTATACTCATCATTTTACGGATTTTTGCAAAAAAACGACAGGGTATTATTCTGGTTATAATTTCACAATTATCCATCTTTACATAAAGCTTCTTACAAATATAGGAAAAGTGAAAAAAACGTGTTCCGAATTTCTGCTTTGTGCCTTAGCGTCTTCGTGGCAACTTATCAGCCACAAAGATTCAAAGGCACAAAGACTGTATAAAACAAGTTTATATTTGATTTCCTTAATAATACCGCCATTTATTCAAGTTACTAAAACCACCAAAAATTAAGTTGATGGTAAACGCATTGCCGTCCAGATTGGTACCACCGGAATTTTTGTAGTTAACAAAATTGTATTTGCAGTCGATCCCGAGGTAACGGTTATTTTTAAAATTGAACTTATATCCTAACCCAATATTCAGATTCAGCGAATTGATGGATTTGGTTATTTTATCATCCGATCCGTCCTTATCGACGCTTAATGCATCAAAACCATCCCAGGCTATTCCACCGATCATGTCGAACCTGTTCTTTCCGGCTGAAAATAACTTGTAAGCCGCATCAATACCGGCGTATCCCCCGAAGAAATGATCAGTATCCCAAACTGTCCCTGCTTTGGATACTTGGTATGTATTTGGAGATGTTATAAACTTGAAACCTAAAGCCAGATCCACTGTTAGTTTTGGATACCTGACTCCGAACCGGAATCCCAGGAAAGGATGTGGGCCAACTACATCAAGATTTCCATTGGGAATCCAAATACCGGCCATGATATCCCAATGCCAATGTCCGGTATGTTCATCTTCCTTTTTCATTTTAAGGTATATTTCCTGAAGTTTTGTTCCATTCAGTTCATCCGAATCAAGCATTTTTAATGCATTGTTGAAATCGTCGGAGTACCAAAGGAGAAAAAACCTTTCAACAGGTGATAAATCCTTTCGTAAAGCAAGAAGACCTACGGATAAATTATTTGTAAACTTGTTGAGATTCCCGCTGAGGCTATAACTTTGGTAATTACTATATTCTACGTAAGAAAGGCTGCGCCGGTATTGATATAATGCACTGATGATACGGTCGTCATAAAGATTTTCAGAAAATGTGCCATCATCAATCGAAAGCACGATTTTGCACCGGATAAGAGCTTCAAAAATGTCACACCTGTCTTCCCAGAATTTTAAAATAGCCTGTAAAGTATCCTTGTTCCCCTTTTTGTAATATTCCGGGACGAGATGGGATACATTATATAAAATATCCGTACATGACAGGTATCGCCTGGTCATTAATTCTTCAATAGGATCATCTTCCTGCCCGAATACAGGAATGAATACTGTCAACAATAAAGCAAGACTTATAATTCGCTTCATAAATGGTAACATATATAATTTCACAATTATCCATTTTACATGGAAATTCTTACAAATGTAGAAAAAAGTGAATCAAGAATAAAAATATATTTCGAATTTTGAATTGAAGACCCATATCAAGGACTATCCTTTTACTTTACTCACGGTACAATTTTCCCATCATCTTCAATCTCTGTTTGATGTGTTTTTGCAGTAACCTTGGCGCCAATACCCTGATATTTTCGCCAAAGCCAAGGATTTCGCGTTCCAATTCAAAGTTAAGCACCACATCAATGCGGATGATAACACCGTCGCTGTCTTCTTTGAGCACTTGCTGCGAATGGTGGAGTGGTTTGGTGAGAACGTACGGCGCATTTTGCCGGTTGATTTGCAGGATAACTTCATGTGCGCGGTCCTTTTCGGTTTTGCTTACGCCGATAAGGTCGGAATAATACCGGTCGAAATCTACGCCATCATATTCCACGAAAGATTCCAGTATCAATTCCTGAAAATCTACGATACGATCCAGTGCCATCGTTAATAATATTTTCCCGTTTTTTGGCCGGGTAATCAGGAACCAGCGGTTACGATACTCTTTCAGGAGGTACGGGTAATAGATGTTATGGCGCGGCTCACGGGCTTTGAACGACTGGTAGCTAATGCTTAAAGCCCGTTTGTTCAATATTGCCTGGTAAAGCGGATTGATATGCCGGATACCCTTCAGTTGCGCGTTGCTCTCGAACTGGATATAGTTTTGCGATGGTTTGCAGGTTTTGTTCAGGCTACTCTCCAGTCGGGTGATCATCTCGCTCAAATCGTCGAAATAGCTGAATCCCTCGAATTGCTTCAATACGCCGACAATCTCCCGCATCTTAGCCAGGTCGGTATCATTGATCGGTACTTTAGTGATGCTGTACTGTGGGTCGTCGTAAGTATAATATTTCTTTTCAATCACTACAATCGGCGCATTGTAGCCGAGCTTATCGCTACGCATCAACTGTATATCGCCTTGTATGGTGCGGCGGCTTACACCATTTCCGATACCTTCGAGATCGTACAACACATCCGACACTTTTTCAATCAGGTCGTCCAGTGTCCATTTGCGGAAACGGTTGCGGAGGCATTCATCGATGGTTTTGTAGCGAATCAGCGCTAATTTATTTACTGCCATCTTCCATCATTTTTTTGAATTCATTAATCACCATTGCCGTAGCACCCCAGATGATTTCATCATTGATCAGATAACAAGGCGCTTGGAATGATCCGTATTCCTTATTGGTGATGGTCGTGACCGAACGGTTTCGTTCGTCGAACAGGGTTTTTAGCGGCACTTGCAGGATACCGTCCACTTCTGAGGCTTGTACCGTAAAATCGGGAGCGTAGCTGATACCTCCGACTACGGGTAATATCAGGAAATTGCTGGGCGGAATGTATAGCTTCGACAGAACGCCCAGCACAGTCACATCATATCGGTTAATACCGACCTCTTCTTCGGCTTCGCGCAAAGCTGTTTCTGTTAAATCCTGGTCAATAGGTTCATAGCGACCACCCGGAAAAGCAATTTGCCCGCTGTGCACACCGTCATATACCGGTCGCTTGATCAGCGCGGTATAAACTTCTCCGTTTTTTTTGTATAACGGTATCAGTATGGCTGCCTTGCGTCCATTGGCCACCTGTTCAGGGGTTTCGTTGCATAAACTTTCGATGCGGCTTTCGGGCGCCATTTCCAAATGTGCGGAACGTCCGGGCAATGGCTTCTGCAAAAGAATTTTGATACGGTCGAACATCATGTCTATTTTGAATACAAAGATAGAAAATTTCATAACTACGCAATACAAATGCGCACTTTAATCATTTTGCCGAATTTTATATTTTTAGACATTTGTAATTGAGAGATTTAAAAAATATATTTCAAATTATTTTATCTACGCAAGTATGTTGCGTACTTATATCCGTACTTTGCATTGTCAAACAAGGTCAAGTACAAGTTACTTCAAAACTTTCCTGTCACGAAAACCACTTGTCCGATTACCGGTTTGATCTGAGGTAGTAGCTCAGTGGTAGAGCAACGTCAGTTTTAAGATTACCCAAAAGGTCAATTAAAACTTACTTCCTGGATTTCTAATCCGTGGGACGTGGGTTCGAATCCCACCTGCCTCGCCAAAAGTTTAGGTCAATGGTTGCTTACTTCAAACTTTTTTAGGGTAAAAACAGCAACCAGATTATCTGATTTTTAATTTTAATGAAAATGAATGACTTGTTAAAAGTAAGCTTGCGCCAGAAAGCTGTTTTCATTCCCATTGGGGCAATGCAAAACGATGGCAAAATGTTTGTGGAAGATGCGTCCGTTTTGGTCGCCAACCTGGCCAAGCTGGGTTATGGCGTTTCCGAACCGTTGTTGAAAAACCTTAACCGGATTCACCCAGACTATCAAAAGGAAATATGGAGCACATTCCGCAACGTGATGGGTGTTAACAAGAACTGGACGCCGTTAGTGAAAGGTTGGGACACACCCACAGGAGAGTCATACATCGACCATGTGATCACTTTCCTGACCAATGTATTCCAAACCAACGGAGTGCGGTTACCTTGCGGGCATATCATTCCCGAAAATACCTTTCCGCTGGAGCGTTACAATGGTTGCCCGTTTTGCGGAACACCTTTCCAATCCGGTAAGTTACGCCTGTATGGCCAAGGCAGCAAATTGAAAGTGCTTGATTTGTGGTCAGAAAAGGATACCGAAGATTTCTTTATCAGCCTGCTCGGATCAAAAACTGCGCTGGACGCTACGCAAACCGATAGCCTGCGAATATTACTGGATCACTTGCCTTTGCCTTCCGGTGTAAACATCGGGATGAAGGAAACGCTGATGTCTGTTATTGACCTGTTCGTTGCAGCCGGCGAACCTGCCAAGGCGCAACCCCTGTTTACCTCGCCTGCCGATGTATTACGTTACTTGTGGTACAAACATACCGGTTTTTTGCAGGTAATCGAGCCGAAAACCATCATTCGCCGTACGGCACGCAACAATGCGCATATCTTCCGTCCTGCCGATCAAAGCCTCGCAGCACGTTACAAAACCGCTGCCGGTTTGAAGTTGAAGTATAACCGTGCACAATGCCTGATGGTGGCTTCGTGGCTGAATGGTATTGATATGGATGTGGAAAAGATGTGCGAAACAATGCATCCCAAGCGTAACATGTGGGTTCGGTTTATTCGTGCCCTCCGCTTGGCCGAGTACAGCAAACGCCCTGGCTTCGAACGGCTGCACATATTGATGGATACGTTCTATAACGAAATGTACGAAGTATGGCAAGGTCGTGTGAACTATTATCGTCTCCGCGCCGATGCCAACCGTACAATGGAATTGTTAAAGCAACGTCCCGGCCTGTTTGCCCGCTCGCTGTTTGCCAACATGTTGTGGTTCGGTTGGGAGGATACCATCATCGCATTTTCCGAAGTAATTGATAAGGTGCCTGCCCGCTTGGTGTTCACACTTAATATGTATGCCGAAAGTTATTTTGACAAGGGCTCTCAGCGCATTGTGAAACCGTTGGGTGGAATTGCCAGGAAGATACCAGCCAACCGTATGTTGGAAATGTACAACGATGTGGAACTGGATGCGATGAAATCAGCTGTAGCCGGTTTGTGCGAACAGGTTACCGAACGGCGTTTTACCGCCATCGCCAACGAAAACTGCACAATGTACATTGATCCGGCGTTGTTCGGAATACCGGTAGCCATCGGTGACCGTAGCGATACCGTGCAGGATATGCCTTCGGCTTTGCAGGGAACGCGATTTGAGGTGGAAGGCGACCGTGTGCGCTTGTTTATGCATTGGGGTGCAGGACTTCCTGCGCAACCTCTGGATATGGACTTGAGTTGCTTAGTGGCATATAAGAATCGCGTGGAAATGTGTTCGTTCAGCTCGTTGGCCATCACTGGCTGCAAGCATAGTGGTGATATCCGTAGTATTCCCAACAAGATAGGAACTGCGGAGTATATCGAACTGGATTTGCCTATATTACAAAAAGCCGGGGCGCAGTATGTGACTTTTATCTGCAATGCATACAGTTGCGGGAGCATTACGCCCAACATGACGGTTGGCTGGATGAACAGCCGTTTCCCGATGAAGGTGTCCGAACGTACCGGCGTGGCATACGACCCGTCGTGCGTACAGCATCAGGTGCGTGTGGTCAACAGCTTGAGCAAAGGTCTTGTGTTTGGTGTATTGCGGATAGCCACCCGCGAAATCGTATGGTTGGAAATGTCCTTCGGTGGGCAGGTAGCACAAAACCTGTCGCTTGAAAATGTGGAGTTATTACTGAAAAAGCTCGAAAGCAAGTTGAGTATCGGTCAATTGCTCCGCTCCAAGGCCAAAGCACAAGGCCTGCAATTAGTAGATTCTGTCGGTGCCGCCGATGAAGCATACACCATGCAATGGGCGCAAAACGCTGCTGCTGTGACGCAGTTGTTGGTAGGGTAGGTTAATAGCCTACCCTATATACATTGAATGATTGCCCCTTTACCTTTACGGAAAGCACGTTCCCGGCTATTGCCAGTTTTTCGTCACGGGGAACAGTTGTCATCGGCTCGTCAAGGGTATTTTCTTTTTGCATATCTCCGGTCAGGGTGGTTGCCTGTATATCCTGCAACAATTTCATACCTTTAGTCAACTGGTCAATGCGGATATTTATGTCACGGTCGGAGATGGAAGTATTGGCCAATTTAACAATAATCTCTTTCTTTTGGGTATCGATCACGGCCGAGGCATACAATTGGTTATCGCCGGCCACAACCTGCCCGTTACGGGTAATAGGCAACACATTGGTTCCCTTGTGATGACTGTATAGCTGTTGTACATAATAGTTTACCGAACGAACCAGTCGTAGGTTATCAAACCATATCAGGTCGGGATTCCATTGCCACGCATCTAAATGAGCCAATAGCGGGGCATAAGTAGCCAGGTGTACCACGTCGGCATTACGTTCCACTCCGGTGAGGAACGCTGCCTCTGCCAATGCGGCTTCGAAATTGTTTTTTTTCACCGGGCGGGTATGGGCAGCATATTCGCCGGCAAACACTTTCGGGCCTTTACGGTCGTAACTGTCGTAACGGCGGGCATTTTCGAGAAACCATTGTGGTGGCATATAGTAATGTTCATCCACGAGGTCGACCTTCAAAGCCTTCATCTGAGGCCATAAACGATCGAACTCCTCACCCGAAGCCGATGGACCCGAGGTTCCCACAATCTTGATGTTGGGATATTTCGGCCGTATCTGTTTCATGAAGGCTTCGAGATAGAGATGATATTGTGATCCCCACTGCTCGTTGCCCACAGCGATGTATTTCAAGTTAAATGGGTCGGAATGTCCCATGTCGGCACGTACCTTGCCCCACCGGCTGGTAACAGGACCATTGGCAAACTCAATCAGATCCAAAGCGTCATCAATATACGGCTGCAATGAATCGAGCGGAACCATCTGTTCCCGGCCTTTCTGGAACTGACACGAAAATCCGCAACTGATTACCGGCAGCGGTTCGGCGCCAAAATCCTCGGCCAACTGGAAATATTCGAAGAATCCCAACCCATACGATTGGAAATAATCAGGGAAAAACTTGTGTTTGAATTCATAATTCCAACGGTTTTCGTTCACCGGACGGTTTTCCACCGGCCCCACGCTGTTTTTCCACTGGTAGCGGGTGGCCAGGTTGTTACCTTCCACAATACAACCACCGGGAAAACGGAATACGCCGGGTTTCAGATCGGCTAATGCCTGTGCAATGTCCAGCCGCATTCCGTTTTCACGGTTTTTCCATGTCTTGGCCGGGAACAGCGAAATATGTTCCAAGTCGGCTACACCCACAGTCAATAGTTTTACATTGATACGGCAATGCGCGTCGGTGATTTTTCCAATGATCTCACCGGTATATTTTTGCCATTCCTTCCCACTGATTTCAACCTCAACGCGTCCAACCGGATCATTTTTACTGTCGATCAGTTCGGCTAATATACGTTTGGGCGTACCATCGATGGAACGGGCATAAAGGGAAAACCTATATGTTTCATCTTTCCGGATGCCAATACCCCGGAAACCTTCGTTGATGAGGCCTGTACCCGTAAGCAGTTCCCACTTGCAGGTAAGCCGTACATAATGCGGGTTACGTTCGAATGGACCGCCATCTTTACGTACTTCGACCAAACCATAAGTACTCCATCCCATCAGGGGTGTATTGGTGAAGTCGAAAGAACGGTTTTTCACCAATTCGGCATATAAACCGCCATCGGCTCCAAAATTAATATCTTCGAAAAAGATACCGTACATATCGGGTTGCACTACAGCGCCCGGTTTCTTGGGATTAACAACCAGTTCAATAGGTTGTGCCTTCATTATTCCGCCTAACAGCAAGCAGGCCAATACAAACATTAATCTTTTCATAAGTAATCTTTATAAAATTTGATATATCGTACCAATAGAACAAACGTTTTTAGGTGTCAAATATACAATTAATATTTCAAATCCAGCAATTTCATAAAAACTTGAATCAGAACCTTGCTTCAGCCCATTTACAAACAAAGCCTGGCGATTGTTTGTTATGTTAACAAAACCTTAATCATCTGTTAACATACAGGTAACATAATACATGTACTTTTACTTGTAAAAACGGACGGAAAGTAATGAAAAATATTATCTCCATCATATGTCTCGTTATCTGGGCCATAGGTATTTGCAAAGCCCAGAAGATTAAGGGTAGCGACACGGTGTTGCCGCTCACGCAGCGCGAGGCCGAAGAATACATTAAAACACAACCCGATGCCGATATATCGGTAACTGGCGGGGGCAGCGGCGTAGGGTTGTCGGCCTTGCTGACCGGAACTACCGATATTGCCATGGCCTCACGACAGATTAAGTTTGGGGAGAAGATGAAGTTGCAAAAGGAAGGAAAGCGCATCACCGAGGTAATCATCGCTTATGACGGGTTAGCCGTGATTGTACATCCGTCGAACAAGATCAACCGGCTGACACGGCAGCAACTGGAAGATATCTTTACCGGCAGGATCAACAACTGGAGGGATGTGGGCGGTGATGACCTGAAAATCATAGCCTACTCACGCGAAACAAGTTCGGGAACCTACGAATTTTTTAAGGAAAAAGTATTGGACAATAAGAATTACAAAAACGGTATCCTCAGCTTACCTGCCACCGGGGCTATTATCCAGTCCATCGGACAAACGCGGGGTGCGATCGGTTATGTGGGGCTGGCTTATCTCAATAAGGAAGTGAAAACCGTGGAAGTTTCGTACGATGGTGGCGCTTATGTAGCGCCAACATTGCAAAATGCCGAAGATGGCACCTACCCCGTGGTACGCCCCTTGTATTTTTATTATGAAAAATCTTCGGAAACAAAAGTGAAGCCATTTATCGACTTTGTTTTATCAACGGAAGGTCAAAGAATTGTAAGTGAAGTGGGATATATAAGAATTAAAAATTGAAAATTAGCACAAAGCGGACAAATTTCAATTATTCAGAGTTTATGACAAAGAAATTTAAGCGGATCAGCGAACGGGCGTCCGAAGGTGTGTTAATGCTCTGTGGCAGTGTCACTGCGATTGTGGTGCTGCTTATCGTGTTGTTCCTTTTCAGCGAAAGCGGCGGCTTTTTCCGGCGAACACCTGTAGAAGAGGGCTTTGTGCTGGCCGTTAATCCGACAAGCGGTGTTAACCGGTTGACACCGCTTCAAATCAAAGATATTTTCGACGAAAAGATTGTTAATTGGGAGGAAGTGGGTGGTGCCAATGTGGCTATTGTTCCTTTCCGCATTGACGATATTACCAAGTATGTGCCGGAGAAGGAACTCGGCGAAAATTATGAGGGGTTGCCGGCTGCACTGAATAAAATCATGTCCGCCGAATCTGGTATCATTGCTTTCCTGCCGGCAGAATATATTCCCGGTGATTTTCCCGGAAAGATACTCACGTTCAAACATATCAATATCGCCGATTTCGCAGGCGGACGCGAATGGATGCCCACCGCTACGCCTGTAGCACAATATGGCGCTGCACCTTTGATTCTCGGTACACTGTGGGTGAGCCTTGCAGCTATACTTTTCGCTTTGCCGTTGGGTTTGAGTGTGGCTATTTACATGGCCGAAATTGCCCGGCCACAGGTACGCTCGATGTTCAAACCGGTGATCGAGCTGCTTGCCGGCATACCGTCGGTCGTGTACGGATTTTTCGGGCTGGTGGTCGTAGTTCCTTTCGTAAGAGACTTGTTCGGGCTACCCATCGGCGAAACGGGCCTTACGGGAAGCTTGATATTGGCCGTAATGGCATTGCCTACCATCATCACCATCGCCGAGGACGCCATCCGCAACACTCCACGCAGCATGAAAGAAGCAAGCCTTGCCTTGGGCGCCACCCACTGGCAGACCATCCGCAAGGTAACCATCCCCTATTCGGCATCGGGAATTGTGACGGCTGCCATTCTGGGTATCGGGCGGGCCATCGGCGAAACCATGGCCGTACTGATGGTTACGGGTAATGCCGCGATTATACCGCACAGCCTGTTCGAGCCTTTACGGACCATACCTGCAACCATTGCTGCCGAACTGGGCGAAGCGCCCGAAGGCGGTGCCCATTATCAGTCGCTGTTTGCCCTGGGCGCCATCCTCTTCCTGATGACGCTCGTGGTCAACCTTGCCGTTGAATTCATCCGTAAACCCGCACGAAATGCAGCTTGACACACAACAATCGCGGAAAAGAGCACGCCGGAAAAGAGTGGTACAGACTGCCGTTTTTTCTCTATTCCGCTTGACGGGATATTTGGTGATTCTTATTTTGGGGCTTATCCTCGGTTTCATCATCATCAAAGGGATGGGTGTGATGAGTTGGGATTTTATTACCGGATACCCCACCGACGGGCTGACCCGTGGCGGTATCTTCCCGGCTATTGTGGGAACCTTGTGTCTGGTTGCCGGAAGCATCATCTTTGCGTTTCCCGTGGGTGTATTATCGGCCATCTATACCACCGAATATGGCGGCAAAGGTTGGTTGGTACGATTTATCCGGTTGATGACCAACAATCTAAGCGGGGTACCATCCATTGTGTTCGGTTTGTTCGGCATGTCATTGTTTGTAAATACGTTTGGGTTTGGCGATTCCATTCTTGCCGGATCGCTCACTTTAGGCTTACTGATGTTACCCGTGGTGATACGCACCACCGAGGAAGCTATCATGGCCATCGACGATTCATACAGACAGGGAAGCCTTGCCTTGGGAGCCACCAAGTTACAAACCATCCGAAGGGTAGTCCTTCCCATGGCCATGCCCAATATCATCACCGGGCTGATATTGTCTATCGGGCGTGTGTCGGGCGAAACGGCACCGATTCTCTTTACCGTGGCCGCCTACTTCCTGCCCAAGCTGCCAACGGGCATCTTCGATCAGGTGATGGCCTTACCCTACCACCTGTATGTGATCGCTACAAGCGGTACCGATATCGAGGCTTCGAGGGGTATTGCATACGGCACGGCGTTGGTACTGATCATGATCGTGCTGGTGCTGAATATCTCGGCCAATATGGTTAGGGGATATTTCAGGAAGAAAACGAAAATGAATTAATAATGATGAGTTATGAATGATGAATTCAATAATTCAACAATTCAACGAATAAACAATTCAACAATTGAATAAGATTGAAGTTAAGGATGTTCATTTTTATTACGGTGCTTTCCATGCGTTGAAAGGAATCAACATGGGAATTGAGACCAATACGGTAACGGCATTAATCGGACCGTCGGGTTGCGGCAAGTCGACTTTCCTGCGCCTGTTCAACCGGATGAACGACCTGGTACCGGGTGCACGTATTACGGGTTCCATTTTGATCGGCGGTGAGGATATTTACGGCAAGCACGTGATGGTGGATGAACTGCGCAAAAATGTGGGGATGGTGTTCCAAAAACCTAACCCGTTCCCGAAGTCCATTTTCGAAAATGTGGCATACGGCTTGCGCGTAAATAGTGTGAATGATAAGAAGTATATCGCCCAAAAAGTAGAGGAGTCTTTACAGAATGCCGCATTATGGAACGAGGTGAAGGACAAATTGAAAAAGTCGGCTTTTGAATTGTCGGGTGGACAACAGCAACGCTTATGTATCGCCCGTGCTTTGGCTGTGGAGCCCGAAATTTTGCTGATGGACGAACCGGCATCGGCGCTCGACCCCATTTCTACCTCGAAAATCGAAGAACTGATTCATCAATTAAAGGACAGTTACACCATTATCATTGTGACACACAACATGCAACAGGCATCGCGTGTGAGCGATTATACCGGCTATTTCTATGTCGGCGAACTGATTGAATACGACCGGACGGTGAAAATCTTTACCAAACCCGAAAAGATTTCGACCCAGAATTATATTACGGGAAGGTTTGGGTAAAGCTCCACCCCGGCCGTTACTCACTGTCGTTCGTGAGATCGCTTCGCTAAGTTCCCCAAATGGGGAGGGAGACCGTGCTACTCAAGAATAGTAGTGGCCTGCTGACCTATTAGGTTTTTAAAACCTTATAGGTCTTGAGCTCAAATAAATCCTGTCAGGTTTTTAAAACCTAATAGGATAGTAAAACCAAAAAATAAAAATACCATGAAGCAGTTTGAAACAGAATTGAACAAGTTAAAGATACAGGTTCTTGAAATGTGGAGCTTGGTGTATCGCCAGATGGAACGTACCAGGGATGCCTGCTTGCTGTCCGACCAGGACTTAGTACACGAGGTAGTGAGTGTGGAGAAGATGGTGGATTCGTACGAATTGACCAGCGACCGGCAGTGCGAGGAATTATTAGCATTACAAACGCCGGTAGCTGTGGATTTGCGTTTCGTGTTGTCGTCGCTTAAGATTAATACTAACCTCGAACGCATTGGCGACCTTGCCAAAGGTATTGCTCGTGCTGTACAGCACTGCGAAAAATGTTCCTTTGAACACAACTTGCTGAAAACATCACAGGTGGATGTGATGTTCGAAACAACTATAAAGATGATGTATATAGCGCAAGAGGCTTACGAAACAGGCGACAGTAAAAGAGTGCGCGAGATATATGCTAACGATAAGTTGTTGGATGACATCAACCACGGTTCGATACCGGTACTTGCTGAGGCCATCAAGAAAAAGCCGGCGCTGGCTAAACAGGCGTTATTGGTTTCCGAAATGATCCGGAAGTTGGAACGTATAGGCGATCAATGCTGTAATATTGCTGATGAAATCACTTTTTACGTGGAGGCGAAGGTATTGAAGCATCAGAAGAAAAAAGAGGAGAAAGTGTAGAGTGCTACATCCATCTGAAACCTGAACCTTCAAGCGGACCCTGTAGTTGATTCCCACCAAGTTCAAGAACTGCTTTCCACCATTTTGCATACAATTCCCGCACTTCTAAAATTTCAATCGTTGTGAGCGACCTAAATGTGCCGGGAGATGTAAAAGTAATCATATATGGATCCAAAGAGCCATAGGAAGCTCCCAGCCTGATTCCTTCCACAACCCACAACAAACATTCGCTGAGGATAAAATATCTGCGACCTTCGGGCAAAGGAGTGCGGGAAGATAGGGGATTGACCGGAAATTCCATAATATGGCATGTGTCTTTTGCAAATTCCAATAGTGCCGGGATGTCACTTTGAGAGAACCTGGGCATCAATAACCAAAGGTTTTTTCCCGTCTCCGACTTTTGGTAGTAATTATATTTTCCTGACTTAATCAAACGGACAAAAGTTTGGACATCTGGATTTTCCGTTGAAAATTTCTCTACATGGCATCCATACAATGAAGTGAGAAATGCAAAGAGTATCAAGTATCTTTTCATAGCTTAATTTTTGAAACAAAGATAGGAAAAGAAATGAAACTATGTTGTATTGATTCAATAGAAAAACGGGTAATCATCGATTAATTCTTCGATGTGATTTGGGGTAGAAATATTTTCCAAATAGCATCATGTTACAAGCAATTTGTTAAAGATTCTTAAAAACAAAAAGTCAAAATAAACCATTTGGACGGGAAGCGGTCAGAAATGAAAAATCAATCAACTGAATTATTCGAACATGAATTTTATGATCAGGGCAACCCGTCTTTCTGCTTTTATGTTT
>JAVBSH010000055.1:0-68127 GCA_031547085.1 Bacteroidales bacterium | reverse complement strand
CCTGTTGAAAAATAAAACTCCTTATTTTCAGCAGATTAACACTTAGCACTACCCTGAAATATTTTTTCACAGACTCGGAACTGATTGATTTCCAGTGAAAAATTTTCGGGAATGAGCGAATCGGCTGCAATGTGGGTTAATCATCTTCCATAATACATAACGACAACATTTTTTGTATCTTTGTACCGAAGATATCACTGCCGTGTATATACATGACAGTGCAGATTTGATATGAACCAGGTATACACATAATTTTTTATTAGCTTGACCCATCAAATAATGGATAAAAAAGTAATTGATTTAGAGCAGGTAGTAGTAAAGTTTGCAGGCGATTCGGGAGATGGAATGCAACTGACAGGAACATTGTTTTCGGAAGCGGCTGCCAAAGCAGGTAATGATTTAGCTACATTTCCCGATTATCCGGCCGAAATACGCGCCCCGCAAAATACGGTAGCCGGAGTTTCCGGGTTTCAGGTACACATTGGGAAAAGTAAAATCCACACGTCGGGCGACCATTTCGATATGCTTGTCGCAATGAATCCTGCATCGTTAAAAGCTAACCTGAAATCGTCCAAACGTGGGGCGACCATTATTGTCAATGCCGATGCATTCGATGTAAATGCCCTGACCAAGGCAGGATATGCCACTAACCCCTTGGAAGATGGAAGTTTGGAAGCATACTATGTCATTAAGGCGCCCATCAATACTTTCACCAAGGAAGCATTGGCTGAAACTGAAGCCGATGCCAAATTTAAAGAAAAGAGCCGCAATATGTTTGCATTGGGGATGATTCTTTACTTGTTTGATAAGGGTTTGGAATCAACTTACGAATACCTCGATGAAAAATTTAAACACAAACAACAGGTTGTTGCATATAATAAACTGGTATTGGAGGCTGGTTACAGTTATGCTTACCATACCGAAGCCGTCCATTCGATCATCCATGTGGCTCCTGCCAAACTTGAAAAAGGCCGCTACCGCAATGCTATAGGTAATGTACTTACAGCATGGGGATTCATGGCTGCCGCCGAACGTTCGGGACGCCCGTTATTCTTGGGTTCGTATCCGATTACTCCGGCTACTGACATTCTTATCGAATTATCTAAGCACAAATCACTGGGTGTTAAAACATTCCAAGCTGAAGATGAAATTGCAGGTATCTGCTCGGCTATCGGAGCAAGCTACACGGGTTCCTTAGCCCTCACCACCACTTCCGGTCCCGGATTTTCGTTGAAAAGCGAAGCGATAGGACTGGCTGTGATTACCGAATTGCCTTTGGTAATCGTGAATGTACAACGCAGCGGCCCCTCAACAGGTATGCCCACTAAATCGGAACAAAGTGATTTATACCAGGCATTGTTTGGCCGCAATGGCGAATGTCCATGTATTGTGATAGCTGCATCGTCGCCGTCGGATTGTTTCTACACAGCTTACGAGGCTGCCAAGCTCAGCATGGAACACATGACGCCGGTGATTCTACTTACTGATGGGTATATCGGCAATGGTTCGCAACTTTTCAAGTTACCGGTGGTAAAAGATATGCCCGAAATTCATCCACCCCTGGCACAAGCCAATGATACGGAATACAAACCTTTCCGCCGCGATCCTGTGACCTTGGCACGGCAATGGGCTTTGCCGGGTATGCCTGGCTTGCTGCACCGTGTGGGCGGTTTGGAAAAGACCGATGGGGCAGGCAATGTATCAACCGATGGCCCAAACCATGAAAAAATGGTGCATTTGCGAAATGAAAAAGTACAACGTGTGGCTAATTATATCCCACGTCAAACAGTGGAAGGCGACATTGAAGGCGAAACCCTTGTGGTAAGCTGGGGCGGGACTTACGGATTTGTGCATGCTGCTGTCAATCGCATGCGTGCCGAAGGGAAACCCGTGGGACATGCACATTTCAAGCATATTATGCCGCTGCCGCTTAATACAAGCGAAATATTGGGCAAGTACGAGAAAATACTGGTGTGTGAGCTCAATGGCGGACAGTTTGTCAACTATCTGCGCATGACGCATCCGCAATATACATACCAGCAATATAACAAAGTACAGGGGCAACCGTTCCTTGTGGAAGAATTAGTTGATGCCATCAATACGATTTCATAGAACGCGGATGACGCTGATCGGGCTGATTTGTACGGATTTTTTAATCTGAAATCCGGAAAAATCTATACTTTATTACGTTAAATCTGTGTCATCTGTCTTCTATTATCTTCAAAAATCCGTTTTAATCTGTTAAATCCGTGTCATCCGCGTTCTATGAATTGGGATTCTCTTCTTTCGGCCAAACGTTTTGGTAGCGCCAGTTCGCTACCCGAGGATAAAAGTATGGCCCGGTCGCAGTTTCAGCGAGATTACGACCGTATCATCTTTTCATCGCCATTTCGCAGGTTGCAGAATAAAACACAAGTTTTTCCCTTACCGGGAAGTATTTTTGTGCACAATCGACTGACACACAGTCTTGAAGTGGCGAGTGTAGGTCGTTCGTTAGGAAATGCGTTGGCACTGGAATTGGAAAAGCGGGATGAATTACGTGGCTCCGATCTTTTTTCGACACTCGGCTCAATCGTATCGGCGGCCTGCCTGGCACATGATATGGGAAATCCACCGTTCGGACATTCGGGCGAGAAAGCTATTTCACGTTATTTCACCGAAGGTAAGGGAAAAGTAGTAAAAGATATAGTTTCGGCCAATGAATGGAGCGACTTGACGCATTTCGAAGGCAATGCCAATGCCCTCCGTGTGCTGACCCATCAGTTTAACGGCCGCCGCAAAGGTGGATTCGCCTTGACGTATGCAACACTGGCTTCGTTGGTGAAGTATCCTTACGGTTCGGAAGCTGCCGACAGCAAGAAATGCAAATACGGGTATTTTGTGTCAGAACGCGATACTTTTGAAACAATTGCCTGCGAACAAGGTATCATCCGGCAGTCCGACGATCCTGTGCGTTACAGCCGTCATCCACTGGTATATTTGGTAGAAGCTGCCGACGACATTACTTACCAGGTTATGGATATAGAAGATGCACACAAACTGAACATCCTGTCAACTACCGAAACCAAGGATTTGCTGATGGCATTTTGGGATGGATCACCGGATAAGGACCAAATTTTTTTTGCCAATGCCAATATTGTGTTTGCAACAGTTACCGACCCGAATGAACAAATTTCGTATTTACGGGCGACATTGATCAATAAGTTAGTCGGTGAGTGTGTTTCCGTATTCATGAATAACTATAACGCAATCATGGCTGGTTGTTACAATATATCGCTTATCGATTCGCTCTGTGGGACACCAGCTATAGCCATGCAACATTGCAGTGCACTGGCTGTGAAACGCATATACAACCATCCGACGGTGATTGAAGTGGAATTGGCCGGGTATCGTATCTTGGGTGCATTATTGGACGAGTTCATTGATGCCGGACTGAATCCGCAATCACATTACGCAAAAAAAATGCTTGCTTTGCTTCCGGAACAGTTTTGCAGCCCACCCGATGCTTCAGCTTACATCAGGATACAATCAGTCCTTGATTTTGTGTCGGGAATGACGGATTTGTATGCATTGGAGCTGTACAGGAAAATACATGGAATGCAGATTAGTTATCAGTGAGTGATAGTAGAACTATTGTTACTCCAGGCCAATAACACCTACAACAAGGGCCAGCCCAGTTATTTCCTGCTTGTGTATTTCGAAAGGAGGGAATTCCTGGTTATCTGCATGACACTCGAACTGTTCTTTATTCTCTTTACTGGGATAAAGACGCCTTACCAGTACTCCTTGTTTTGATGTCCCTATTGCGTATACCCTGCCCCATTGTATAAACTGACTTTCCCGGACAACACTACAAGCGATCAAGTTGCCGTTGGCATATTTTGGAGACATTGAAGCGCCTGTTATTTCCATCATAAAATCAATGTTGTAATTCCAGAATCTTGGTATTACATAATATTCTTTTATGTCTGACGTTCGAATTGCAAAATCGTCATTTCCAAAATCATTGATTATTTTCGAATTAATCAATGGATAACTATATGATTTATTTCCAATGGTCTTTAAAATTTCAAGATCATCCGGATCGTCATTTTGACATGCTTTAAATGATCTCAACATTCTGCCTTTTCCAATCAAAAGCCATTCAGGATTAATATCCGGATATTGGGTCAAAATTTTGACTATATTATCACCACCCAATTCACTTTTTGCTCCCTTTCCTTTAAAATTTGATGCTGAAAATTTCATTTCTAGATAAAAATTTTTCCTACTAACACCTTTTAAATCAAGATACTTAAACAATCTTTTTTTAATTGGAGATAAAATTTTATCTATTTTTTGGGTATTGGCCAAAATTTTGTCTATATTTGTACCATACAAAATGGCGGTAAATGCTGTAAAATTATAAAAAAATGTTGTTACATAAATCAGCAATGTTCTTTGTCCTTGTGTATATAAAAAAGAAGCAATTTTTATATACAATACTGTGATAATTAGACATGTATGTCCGTAAAGGCATTCTTGCGATAGAATTCCACAATATTGTTTTTCTCTTTGTGTGGTTGTAAAATATCTGGAACAAGATACTTATTGAATATCAAAATTTGAAAATTTTAACTAAATCTTTTTGCCCATGATTATATCCTAATTAATGAAAAAACAGGGAAATGCAGCGAACATCTCCCTGTCGTCGAATTTTTGAAAAATAAACAATCTCCATCGTTCATTATAACAAAAACGTAGCAAATTTATGAATTTATTTATTCATTTTAGAGGAATAATTCTCTTAAGAAAATTTATTATAGCCTGTGTATTCACATGGGCAAGCATCCTTTCGGTAACAGCCCAGATCCGGATAACGGGGACTGTGACCGATAATGCCGGTACACTGATGCCGGGAGTTAATGTGGTTGTTAGAGGAACAGTACAAGGCACAACCACAGATGCTAATGGCGAGTACGCCATTTCGGTTCCCAGGGACACTTCCATGTTGCAATTTCGCTTTATTGGATATGAAACGCAAAATGTTGTGGTTGGGAATCGGCGTATTATTGCAGTAACAATGAAAGAAGTTGCCGTAGATATTGGGGAAGTTACCGTGGTAGCCTTTGCCAAGCAAAAAAAGGAAAGCGTGTTGGCTTCCATATCTACGGTAAGCCCAAGCGAACTGAAAGTGCCAAGCAGCAACCTTACCACGGCTTTTGCAGGCCGTGTGGCGGGTTTGATTTCTTACCAGAGAAGCGGTGAACCGGGGCAGGATAATGCAAGTTTTTTTATCCGTGGTATTACTTCTTTCGGGGCCGAATCCAAAAAGGATCCATTAATATTGATTGATGGCGTCGAATTGACAACAGAAGATCTTGCGCGACTAAATACAGATGATATAGCGAGTTTTTCCATTATGAAAGATGCGACGGCCACTGCGCTATACGGCGCTCGTGGTGCTAATGGCGTTATTTATGTAACAACCAAGGAAGGGAAAGAAGGGAAAGCGAGTATAAACATTCGTTTGGAAAGTTCAATATCAGCTCCGACAAAGAAAATAGAAATAGCTGAACCTTACACTTTCATGCGCATGCACAATGAGTCGGTAAAAACACGCGATCCGCTTGGGTTAGCTATTTATAACTCTGAGCAGTTGTATATGACAGAGCGTGGCTTATATCCCGATATTTTTCCTGCGATTGATTGGTATGGTGCCATGTTCAAGGATGTAACCATCAATAATCGCGCTAATTTGAGTATCAGTGGTGGTGGACCAATAGCCCGTTATTATGTAGCTGCAAATGTTACACAAGATAACGGTAATCTGAAAATGGATAAAAAAAATAACTTTAACTCCAACATTGATTTGACCAAACTCGCTATTCGTTCGAATGTCAATATCAATGTCACCAAAACCACTGAGCTGATCTTACGCATGAGTGCTACCTTGGATGATTATACCGGGCCTATCGATGGCGGAACCGAGATGTACAACAAAGTGATCCAAGCTAATCCGGTATTATTTAAACCATATTATGAGCCGGATGAACAATATTCATACGCTAAACATATACTATTTGGGAATGCTGGGCATGCAGGCTATATTAATCCCTATGCAGAGGCTCTTAAAGGATATCGCGATTACAGCAAGAGCTTGATGTTGATACAATTTGAAGGCAAACAAAAACTGGATATGTTTACCGAAGGACTGACAATCCGTGCTTTGGTCAATTTGCACAGGTATTCGGAATATTTTGTGAACCGTCAATATTTTCCATTTTATTATAGCATCTCCTCGTATAATCTTTTGGAAAACAGCTATAAACTTCAACGGTTAAATCCGGGAGGTGGAACGGAATTTATCAATTATATGCCGGCTGGCCGGCAGGTCACTACGACCTTCTATTTAGAAGCTGCCGCCGAATATAACCGGACATTTTATGATGTAAACAATTTGAACGCTCTATTGGTGTACACCATGCGTAACCATAAGGTTGGCATTGCCGATAACCTTCAACTTTCGCTTCCCAACCGTAATATGGGACTTTCCGGTCGTTTAGCATACAATTATGATACACGTTATTTTGCCGAATTTAACTTCGGGTATAATGGTTCGGAGCGTTTTGCTAGAAATAACAGGTTCGGTTTCTTCCCTTCTATTGGTGCGGCATGGATGCTATCCAACGAAGGATTCTTTAGTTCGTTGAAAAACCAAATCCCGACGCTAAAATTGAAAGCGACTTACGGTCTTGTAGGACAAGATGCCATTGGTGATGACGAAGATCGGTTTTATTATTTGTCGCAGGTTACCTTATATGCTGACCGTGCGGTAAACTGGGGTACACAGCTCAATTATAATCCGGGCGGCGTGGATGTTTCAAGATATTCAAACTTTAGTATTGGATGGGAAAAAGCATATAAATGGAATGGCGGCCTCGAATTTGTCATGAAAAACGGACTCTCGGCGAATATAGAGATTTTTAAGGAAACCCGTGATAATATCCTGTTAGTCCGTGTAATTCCCAATACAATGGGAATCATTCCCGAAGTTAAAGCCAACCTGGGAAAGGCAGAAGGAAAAGGGTTCGATATGGAGTTGAACTATGAAAAAAGTTTTAGGAACGGTCTTTGGTTAACCGGACGTGGAACTTTTACCTATGCCACAAGTAAAGCATTGGAATGGGAAGAACCCGATTATAGCAATACTCCTTGGTTGTCAAGGGTTAACCAACCTTTAAACCAGACCTGGGGATATGTAGCGGAACGCCTTTTCATCGACGATACGGAAGTAAATAATTCCCCGACCCAGTTTGGCACCTATATGGGTGGCGACATCAAATACCGTGACATCAACGGCGATGGTAAAATTTCGGAACTGGATAGGGTTCCCATCGGATTCCCCACTGTGCCGGAGATCAACTATGGTTTTGGACTTTCTGTCGGATACAAAGGATTTGATTTATCCTTCTTTTTCCAAGGATCGACTCGTCAATCGTTTTGGTTTGATCTTGGCAAGATTACCCCGTTCTTAGATGGTAATGCTGATGATGGACGGTTGGGACAAACACAGGTTATCAAGGCTTTTGCTGATAGTTATTGGTCGGAAGACAACAGGAATCCATACGCATTATGGCCGCGTCTATCCAATTCGAGTAATGTAAATAACAACCAAACATCTACCTGGTTTATGCAGGATGCTGGTTTCCTGCGATTAAAATCGGCTGAAATCGGCTATACCTTACCCTCTTCCCTTTTAGAGAGAATATATATGAAAAACCTGCGGATCTATGTCAGTGGTACCAACCTGCTTTGTTGGAGCAGGTTCAAACTCTGGGATCCGGAAATGGCGGGTAACGGCTTGGGATACCCTGTTCAAAGGGTATTCAATATCGGATTGAATATCGGGTTTTAACCATCAAATAAATGAAAAATGAAATCATTGAAGAAATATATATTTATCATTATCGTGGCGTTTACCAGTGTAGCCTGTGATTACCTGGATGTGGTACCCGATAACATCGCTACCATTGATCATGCTTTTTCTGATCGCTACACGGCAGAGCTTTACCTGGCAACCTGTTACTGGGGCATGCCCAAATCAGCCGGTTGGAACGAAAATCCGGCTATATTCGGAGCATTGGAAATGGTGTTCAACAAAGAACGTTCCACAACAGGCGGGTTTCAATTCGGTTTGGGGAAAGATAGTCCAACCCAGGTTTACATCAATTATTGGGGAGGAACCGGCACCATGATCCGGACGCTTTACGGGGGTATTCACGAATGCAATACTTTTCTCGAGAATATCGAAAAAGTACAGGACCTGAATGCTTACGAGAAGAGGCGCTGGATTGCCGAAGTAAAACTAATCAAAGCTTACATGCATTTTTATCTGATCACTTATTATGGCCCGATATGTCCGCTGAAAGAAAATCTGCCGGTGGATGAATCGACTCGTGGAGTACGTGTGTACCGTGAAAAGATTGACGATTGTTTTGCTTATGTATTTGAATTGCTCGATGATGTTATTGGAAGTGAAGCGCTCCCGACAATCATTGATAACCGGACCACCGAACTCGGTCGGTTTACCCAGGCAGCAGCCTATATGTTGAAAGCTAAAGCCTTAACATATTGGGCCAGCCCTCTTTTCAACGGGAATACCGATTATAATAGCTTCCGTAACCAAGATGGAGAACCTTTCTTTAATCAGACATATGATCCCTCACGTTGGCAATTGGCCGCAGATGCATGTAAAGAAGCGATTGCCGTATGCGAAGCCTCCGGTATCCGCCTGTTCCAAATGAGCGATTATATCACGGCAAAACCCATGTCCGATTCCACAAAGATCGTGAATACCCTCCGGAGTGCTGTCAGTCTTCGGTGGAATTGCGAACTGGTGTGGGGAAATTCATCATACCCGGTTAACTCCGGTTTACAAAGTCCGTGCTTTCCCCGTTTGGAGCAAGGCACTTCTTCGTCTACAAGCGGTACGATGAGCGTACCTCTACATACTGTGGACAAGTTTTATTCAAAGAATGGGGTTCCTATCGAAGAGGATAAGGACTATGCTTATACCGAGCGTTTCAATGTCCGCATGGGCGATGCCGCCCATAGGTACTATATCCAACAGGATGAACAGACCGCCGCAATGAATTTCGACCGTGAACCTCGTTTTTATTCCACCTTAGGATTTGACCGTGGGAAATGGTACGGAAATTCCTATAAAAATGAACCGGATGACGATTCGCAATGTTTGTTTCCCAAGAACCGTTTCGGTGAATATTCATCGGTATTCAATCCCGGCGATTACAATGCAACCGGTTATTGGCCGAAAAAATTGGTATCCATCAATTCAACATTCCGCGATGCAAACTCGGTAACTTACGAAACTTTCCCATTCCCTGATATGCGTTATGCCGATTTGTTACTTTTCTGCGCCGAAGCTTTAAATGAGACCAAGGAGGCGCCCGATGCAGAAGTATATCAATATATTGATGCGGTCAGGAATCGTGCCGGCCTGGAAGGAGTTGTAGATAGCTGGAATAAATATTCCACGAACTCAACAAAACCTTCGACCAAGGAGGGAATGCGTGAAATAATACAACGTGAACGTGCCGTTGAATTTGCCTGCGAGGGAGTGTATTACTGGGACAGCCACCGGTGGAAAACGGCTGTTAAGGAACAAAATCGGCCGATACAGGGATGGGATGTATCCAAGACAAGTTTGCAGGATTATTACACGGTAACCACGTTGTATACCCAAAAATTTACTTACCGCGATTATTTTGCACCCATTCCCGAGAGCGATATTACACGTAACCCATTATTGGTTCAAAACCCTGGTTGGTAATTTATAAAAATGGAAAAATGAAAACAATATATTATTTTTTAGCAGTGATCATCCTTATGGTATGCGCATGCGAAGAAAAAAAGCTGGAACCTGTTTCCGGAAGCCTGGGTAAACCAGGAATGGTTACCATCCTTGATCAGGAAGCCATCCCGGGAGGCGTTACCGTCACTTACCGCATACCCGACTCCGAAGATATCCTATCTGTAAAGGCTGTATACACCCTGTCGGGCGGACGGACATTCGAAAGTTCCGCATCATTTTACGAAAATACATTAACCATTGCCGGTTTTAATGATATGGCTGAACACGAAGCGAAAATTTATACAATCAACCGGGCACAAGTCATGTCGGATCCGGTAATTGTAAAATTTACGCCTTTGGAGGCTTCATTTATCAAAACTGCAAAAACAATGAAGATCATCAGTGATTTCGGAGGAGCCCGTTTTACATGGAAGAATACGGATAAAGCGCCTTTGACTTTTGAATTCTATGCACAGGATTCGGTTGGGTCGTTGCAGGCCATGCGTATAATTACTTCCGAAGCCGATTCAATGAGGGTCTCATTGCGTGGTTATGAGCCTGCAGAACGCCGGTTTGGAGCAGTCGTACGCGATTATTGGAATAATGAAGCCGATACGGTATATTCGACGATTCTCCCGTTATTCGAGGAGAAAATCCCAAAATCGGGCATGTCGGTTATGAAATTAAGTAATGATGCCAATTTTACTAATTGGGAAGGAATGGATAGTTATCTTATCGATGATGATATAGCAACCTTCGGCCACTCCCCCAATTCATCTATACCCGCTCCGTTCACCATTGATTTAGGTAAAAAAGTTAAATTAAGCCGCGTAGTATTATTTAACCGAAACTACAATAATTCTTACTATAGTTGGGGTAATCCAAAAACATTTGATGTGTATGGATGCTTTACCACCCCATCGACAAGCGGGAACTGGGACGAATGGACTAAGTTGATGGAATGTACACAGGTTAAACCTTCCGGTTCGCCGGGTATCACGCAAACAGACGAAGACCTGGCAGCTGCCGAAGCAGGATTTGAGTTTGAATTCGACTTAAATCTGCAACCGATCCGCTATGTGAGAATTGTGGTAAAAAGCACTTGGGAGTCGAGTTCTTTCAGCCATCCGGCAGAAATCGATTTTTATGGTGAAATGGTTGAATAGTGAATTTTAATTAATAAAAAAGTTATTCATGAAATGTCCATGTACTTATAGCAATTTCATATATCCTATACTATGTCTGCATCTGAAGTATAAGCATTCGTGAGTTTTACGAGAAATAGGCGTAGTACACAATAAGCATAATTGCTATAATGTGCGCCAAGTATAATGATTATCAATGGACATTCCATCTGACCTTAAAAATAAAATTATAAAAAGATGAAACAAATATGTAATGGGTTATTGGCCCTCTTGATATTATTCATTTTATCTTCCTGTGAAGATTTCATGGATATCCATAAAGACTATGTCAAAGATGGTGAAATTATTTATGCACCCAAGGTTGATTCGATGATATTTATTGCCGGACAGAACCGTGTCATGTTTAGATATTGGTTATACAAATCGCCCAATGTGCGTACAGTCGACTTGTATTGGAATGATGATATGGATTCACTCATTATTCCGGTAACCCCATCCGCCGGTATTGATTCATTTCAAACCATTATTCCGAATCTGGAGGAAAAATCTTATACATTCAGAGTCCAGACCACAGATAGTTATGGACATAAATCATTGTTTATGACAAATTTCGGAACAGCTTACGGAGAACTTTACCGAAATGCGCTGAGCAATAGGAGAATCAACACCGTGGCTATTGAGGAATACGACAACAAGCCAAGCGGAATTGTTTCTATGTTTTCTGCAGGTACAGGTTTGGTTCGTACCGAAGTTCGATATCAGAAAACCGATGGAACAACCGATGTTGCAATAGGGCTTCCAAGTAAAAATTCGGTGATTTGTCCTTATGTTAAACCTGGGTCTTCTTTCGATGTTCGTTCCTTGTATATTCCTGAAACGGAAGCTGTCGATACCTTTGCCACTGATTGGGCATCCTATCAAACAACTTTTCCAGACGTCGATTCATATCGTTACGACCGTAGGGCATGGGAAGTTTTGGAAGTATCTGATGAAACAGCAAGTGATGGCGGCGGTATGGCAACCGTTATTGATGGGAATCTTAGTACTTATTGGCATTCTCAGTGGTCAGGCGGAAATGCGCCCTTGCCGCACTGGGTTATTATTGATATGAAGGGTCCTAAGAATGTGGTTAAATTGGATGTATATCGTCGTGCAAGTAATACGGATTCCAAATCTGCGGAATGTTATTTGGGTAACAGCCCTGTTGCTTCAGATATCTGGACAAAAATTGGCAGTGGAACATTTTCTTCCGGAGATAAAATGGAAATCGAACCGACAGACAAGACCACTAAAGGCCGTTACCTTAAGCTTGTTCTACCTGACAGCAATAATGAGCCTAATACAAGTATAGCCGAAATATATCCATACGGAGGTTTTTAATTTTGATAATGGAATAATAATAAACGCAATTGGCAGGTTTTTTCCTGCCAATTGTTATTTTTGCAGAAAATATAAATATCAACATGAACCAGTTTTTCACAAAATTATTCATTATCCTTTTTCTGTTTCCATGTACCGTATCTTTTGCCCAAAACCGTTGGCAATTGACCGATGACGGGGGCATCACATGGAATGTAAGCGGCGTACATACCGACCATATTGAGATGAGCGGAAAACGGGTTTCCGTTATCCTGACATACGGTAGCGACGATAAAGGTCGCCTAGTAAGCAACAAATTGTTTGTATTCCCAATGTTGCGTACCATTCCCAACGACACCCATGGTAGCCTCCTGCATCGTTTCGATACGGATGTTTGTCCCGAAATAACCGTGAATGGACGGAAAGTCCAGGAAACAGCCAAACAGTTTTACCTGAAAGGATTTTTACGTTCGGTATCGGATGCGGGCAACAATGTCACCGTCACCCGCGAATTCGCTCCCTCGGTCGATTTGGCTGTAGTGGTCGAACAATTTACGGTGCGTAATGATGGTGAAAAGGAAATAACAGTTGACGTGGAGGATTTTGAACAAATCTCCCGCACACATCCTGAAAAAAGCGTGTATGGCATATATGAGATTTCGGCAAAGACACAAAATGCCGGTATTTTCAAACTGGGCAAAGACCAGTCGGCTAAATTTGCAGTAATCTATTCAGGGCGTAAGTTGTCCGAACCTGGAGTTTCACCTGATGCGACCGCTGAATTGGCTAAGCGGGGAAAATTTATCGACCTGATGTTCAACAACATTCGTTTTACATCGCCTGATCCTGTATTGAACCGGATGTTCGACTTTTCGAAAATCCGGGCAATGGAAAGTATTTACGAAACCAAAGGTGGTTTGGTGCACGGACCGGGTGGATCGCGGTATTATGCGGCTATCTGGGCGAACGATCAGGCCGAGTATGCCAATCCCTTCTTCGGGTATACCGGTTATGATGTTGCTATCGAAAGCGCAATGGTTTCATGGCAGTGGTTTGCCAAATATATGAATGTCGATTATAAACCCATCCCCAGTTCCATCATCGCCGAAGGTGACAGTTACTGGAATGGTGCAGGCGACCGCGGCGACCAGGCTATGATTGCTTATGGCGCTGCACGTTTTGCGTTGGCCGTGGGCGATAAGGAAAAGGCGAAGGAAATATGGCCGTTGATAGAATGGTGTCTTGAGTATTGTAGGCGTAAAATCAACCAAGATGGAGTGCCCGCTTCGGACAGTGATGAACTCGAAGGCCGTTTCCCGGCAGGTAAAGCCAACCTCTGCACTGCTTCACTCTATTATGACGCTTTGGTTTCGGCGGTTGACCTGGGAAAATCCCTCAGTATTCCGGCTGGTAAGCTCAACGAATATGCCCGGCAAGCGAAGCAACTGCACCAGAACATCAATAAGTTTTTTGGCGCCAAGGTACAGGGGTATGAAACGTACCGTTACTACGACGGCAACGATGTGCTCCGTTCATGGATTTGTGTTCCCCTAACCGTTGGTATCTTCGAACGGGCAGGAGGAACCATTGATGCATTGTTCTCGCCATTGTTGTGGACGAAGGATGGTTTGCTAACCCAGGCCGGCGATAAAACTTTCTGGGATAGGTCGACATTGTATGGACTTCGCGGGGCTTTTGCGGCCGGAGCAACAGCAAAAGCGCTACCGTTTTTCGTCGATTACTCCAACCGTCGTTTGCTTGGCGAACATGTTCCTTATGCCGTGGAAGCATGGCCCGAAGGAAATCAGCGTCATCTCTCGGCCGAAAGTGCACTTTATTGTAGGGTAGTTACCGAAGGTTTATTCGGGTTCCGACCTGCCGGATTAAACTCATTCACCATATCACCCCAGTTGCCGGAAACTTGGGATAAGATGGAACTTCGCAATATTATTGCATTTGGTGGAAAGTCAATCGATATTCTTGTCTCAAAAGATAAAAAAGGCATCAAAACCGAAATATTTGCCAATGGGAAACTGGTGAAAACCAATATAGGCAAAAAAGGACAAAAAATAGCAATATCGTTGTAAACAATCTATTTATCAAATAATCTCATGAACACAGTCATGAAGGTATTTCTTTGCTTTTTATTATTGGTCAGTTTATCCTGTAGCTCACAAAAACGTTTGGAGACAGGCGAACAATATAATATCCCTGTCGACAGCCTTGTTGTTCGCGATCCATATATCTTCACTGATACAATCAATAAATGTTATTACCTGCACGCCAACACCAACCCTACGATTACAGTATACAAAAGTAAAGATTTGAAATATTGGCGGAAAGTCGGGACATCATTCAACCCGAAGCAGGATTTCTGGGGTAAAAAGGATTTTTGGGCGCCCGATTTATGTACCTATAATGGAAAATATTACCTGTTGGTGACTTTCAGCGATGAAAAAGGCAACAGGGGGACCTCAGTCTTGGAATCGAAGCATCCTGAGGGGCCGTTTGAACCTTTGATGAACAGGCCGGCAACTCCCGAAGGACAGATGTGTCTGGATGCCACTTTGTATATAGATAAACAGGGGCAACCATGGTTGCTGTACTGCCGCGAATGGCTCGAGGTCGGTGATGGACAAGTAGTCATCCAAAAGTTGTCGAAAAACCTGAAACAAAACATAGGTGAACCAGTAGTCCTTTTTACGGCTTCGCAAGCAGCGTGGACAGGATCAATTTCAGGAAATGGAAAAACCGGCTATGTCACCGATGGACCTGTAATCTACGATGCCACTGATGGAGGACTGGTCATGCTTTGGTCGAGTTTTACCAAAGATGGGCGATATGCCATTGGCTTGGCGACATCGCCGGATGGAAACCTTACCGGGAAATGGGAACTATCCGCCAAACGTATCAATGGGGATAATGGTGGCCACGCCATGCTTTTCCGTGATTTATCCGGCAAACAGAAAATATCATATCATGCACCGAACACTGGTCCAAGCCATCCTGTTTTCCGCGATTGGGAAGAAAAAAACGGTTTGGTAAAACTGGGTAACCAGATAACCGCACAAGCTAAAATTCCTTTCGGGGATCCGTTTATCATGGTGCACGACAATATTTATTACGCCTACGGTACGCTTGCTGCCGATGGTATTGCGGTTTATACATCTTCGGATTTAATCACCTGGACCCCGGCAGAAAAACTTGCCCTGAACAAAGCCGACAGTTGGGGCGACAAATGGTTCTGGGCGCCTGAAGTATATTTCGTCAATGGCAAGTTTTACATGTATTATTCGGCAAACGAACATATTTGTGTTGCTACGGCCAACCATCCGCTTGGCCCCTTCATCCAGGAGGTGAAAAAACCCATGTTCGAAAATGAGAAATGTATCGATAATTCATTATTTATCGATGATAATGGTAAATCCTATCTCTTCTTCGACCGGTTCAACGACGGGTTGAATATTTGGATGGCTGAACTTGAAAAAGACCTGAAAACAATCAAGACCAACACTTTGACCAAATGCATCCATGTTTCGCAACCATGGGAAAATGTTTGGCCACGGGTAAACGAGGGTTGTTTTGTTTTCAAACACAACGGCACTTATTATATGACCTATTCGGCTAATAGCTATGAAAGTCAATTTTATGGGATTGGCATGGCCACAGCTTCGAAAATTACCGGACCGTGGGTAAAATATGATCAGAACCCGATCCTGCAAAGGCCCCGTAATTTGGTTGGAATAGGACATAGCGCCATGTTTACCGATAAAGCCGGTAATCTGCGTATTGTATTCCATGCCCATAACAACGATCATGCAATCCATCCGCGGCACATGTATATCGGTACTGTACGTTTCGAGAAAGAGGACGGGAAAGAGGTACTTCGGATAGGAAATGAATTCATTACACCAATTATAAAACAAAACAATTGAAAACTATAACCTAAAATATTGATTATGAATACAAAATCTATCTTTATCAAAAAAATATTACTACTTACTACCATTATTGGATTAATTGTTTGTGTAGACAGTTGTAAAAAAGATTCGTCCGAAAAAAGTATTGACCAGTTTCTATTCGAGGCTTCGAAAAATCCGGGACTGTCAAATGATGTTGTTGCTGAAATTGATGATGACAGAATTAACGCGATACTACCATATGGAGTAGATATTAAATCGCTTATTGCTACCTTTTCGTATGCCGGCGTTCAGGTATCGGTGAACGGGAAATCACAAACAAGCGGTGTTACCGCCAATGATTTCAGTTCGACCCTTCTATATGTAGTGCAGGCGGAAGATAATTCAACACGGAGATACATCGTGAATGTTAAAATAAACGACAACACTTTTTCCAAATTCGAATTCAAAAAAAGCCTCAACCTCCACTTGCCGGCAGATGTTAGCGCTATTATCCGTAATGATAGTGTCATTGCCGAATTCCCAGTGAACACAAATGTGTCGGCTTTAGTAGCAACGTATATCACTATGGCCACATCCGTTACTGTAAACGGGATTAAGCAAAACAGCGGGATTTCTTCCAATAATTTCAATTCGACGGTCGAGTATGCCATTGAAGGAATTGACGGCGTTAAAAAAACTTATAAGGCAGTTGCCAAGGCAGACCATAGTTTCACAAAATTTGAGATAAAGAAGAGTTTGAATCCTGCATTAAGCGAGGACATTGTATTTGCCATCGACCATCAAAACCTGGTCATCGAGGCAAGTTATCTTAAGTGGATCGAAGCGGAAAACCCCTCAAGGTTGGTTGTCAGTTTTGAAACAGATGGAGTGTCGGTTACATCAGGAGGGGCTGACCTACAAAGTAAAGAAATTGTTGTCGATTTCAAACAATCGGTTCAATTCACCACAACGTATGGCAAAAATGAGCCGAGAACATATTCTGTCAACCTTATTTGTCCGCAAATTAACGCAACTTTGCCGGTATTACGGCTCGAAGCGGATGCACCTATAACCAGCAAAGAAGATTATGTAAAAGCCAAACTCGAAATTCTTGGAAACGGGATCACCGAAGGTTTATGGGATTTTAGCAAAGAAAAGATTGAGATCCGTCTTCGGGGAAATTCCACCATGGGTTTACCCAAAAAACCTTACCGTATCAAATTTCCTGAAAAATACAGTCCGCTCGGGTTAAACCATGCTAAAGAAAAAAGTTGGGTATTATTGGCCAACGATTGCGACAAAACGCTTATCCGCAATGCGGTAGCTTTCGAAATGAGCCGTATATTAAGTGCAGATGCCGCTACTCCTCGTTTCACACCGTGTACACAATTTGTCGATGTATACCTCAACGGGACTTATGACGGCAATTATCACCTGACCGACCAGGTGGAAGTGGCTAAAGGCAGGGTGAATGTACAATCGTTGAATAAAAAAAGTGTTGTTGCGGAAATCAGCGGGGGATATTTACTTGAGTTGGATGGATTTGCAGCATCCGAACCTTTGCACTTCTATTCTCCCAAAAATATGCCGGTGACCATCAAATATCCGAAAGATGACGATTATGCGCAGGAGCAGGCCGATTGGATCAAAAATCATTTTTGGGACACGGAGAATGCTCTTTTTTCAATTACATTCAAAGAAGCGGCCAATGGTTGGCGGAAATATATCGACCAGGTTTCTTGGGTAGATTATTACATCATCAGTGAGTTTACCGGTAATTCCGATGCATGGTGGAGCACCTACATGTCCAAGGAGCGGGATGTCGATCAGTTTCTGATTGGCCCGATATGGGATTTCGATATCGCATTTAATAACGATAACCGAATCGGTAATGCTCCCACCCGTTTAATGGCTGATGTCGGACACGACCCGAAAGCATGGATCGCCCGTTTCATGCAGGACGAAACCTTCAAAGCAGCAGTTAAAACACGCTGGAATGCCAAAAAAGTAGCATTATCCGCGTTGGTCAATTATGTGGATGGATTAGCGGTACAACTTGATGCATCACAAAAAGCGAATTTCAAACGGTGGAATATAACCCACCAAGCGTTGCAGCATGCCAACCGCCCGCCGGAATCATACGAAGCCGGAATCGCCGAATTGAAAACTTATTTACAAGACCGTTACAAGTTTCTGGATGGTGAATTCAATAAATGGTGACCATCGTGTCACCATTTTCAAAAGAGCATGATCAAAATCGAATCCCGATCTTCCGGTCCATTTCACCCTTATGGAGGATGGGCGGGAGTCACAGCCGTACGTTAATCCCTTCGCCGGCCAAATATTTCTTCAGTTCCGGAATCTTGATTTCTCCGAAATGGAAAACGCTGGCTGCTAATGCAGCATCAGCTTTACCCAAAGTGAAAGCATCCTTGAAATGTTCCTTTTTCCCGGCACCACCCGAAGCAATCACGGGAATACTCAACGTATCGGAAAGTGTGGCCAATGCTTCGTTGGGGTAACCTTCCTTCACCCCGTCGTGGGTCATGCTGGTGAAAAGTATTTCGCCGGCGCCACGGTCCTGCGCTTCCATCGCCCACGAGAATAGCTCCTTATCCGTAGAAATACGGCCACCGTTGAGGTAACACACCCAACGTCCGTTCTCCAAGTTGGCATCAATAGCAGCTACAATCACCTGGCTTCCAAAATTAGATGCAATCTCGTCAATCAAGCCGGGATTACGCAGGATTGCCGAATTGAGCGATACTTTGTCTGCACCGGCATTTAGCAATGTATCTACATCCTTGAGTTCGTAGATGCCACCCCCCACAGTAAACGGTATATTCACGTTTTCGGCCACCTTGCAGACTAAATCTACAAAAGTTTTACGGCCTTCGTGTGAAGCCGTAATGTCGAGGAATACAAGTTCGTCGGCACCCTGCCGGCTATATTCTGCTCCAAGTTCCACAGGATCGCCTGCATCGCGGAATCCTACAAAGTTAATGCCTTTCACTGTCTTGCCATCCTTGATATCGAGGCAAGGAACAATTCGTTTTGCTAACATATTACAATTTTTGATTTTCTATTTTTGAATAGAGTGTGTACTGGAGCTTTTACAATCTTACGATCTATGCTCCGGCCAACTCTTTAATGGTCTGCACCGGATCATTTGCCCGGAAAATGAAACTTCCCACCACAAATATATCGGCGCCGGCATTTGCCAATTGGGCTATATTACGTGTATCGACGCCACCATCAACCTGTATCAGTGTTTTAGAGCCTTTCTTATCAATCATTTCACGTAGACGTGCTATCTTGCTGTATGTGTTTTCTATAAATGCTTGTCCTCCAAAACCAGGATTCACGGACATGAGCAACACCAAATCAACATCAATAATAATATCTTCCAAAAGGCCCACCGGCGAATGCGGATTGAGTGTTACACCCGCTTTCATGCCTTCCTGCTTGATGCTTTGTACCGTACGGTGCAGGTGTGGACATGTTTCGTAATGCACCGTCAGCCAATCGGTGCCGACTGCTTTGAAATCCTTGACGTAACGGTCGGGATTGGCAATCATCAGGTGCACATCCAACGGCTTCGCGGCTTTGCTTTTTACGGCCTGGATGACCGGAAAACCAAAAGATATATTTGGAACGAATACCCCATCCATGATATCCAGATGAAACCAGTCGGCATCACTGCGATTGATCATCTCAATTTCACGATTCAAGTTCCCAAAATCACAATTGAGAATCGATACAGCTATTTTATTCATTGTCATTCAATAATATTAAATCTGCTTTAAATTGGCGGAGAATATCGCTGATGATCCGGATATTTTCCGGCGGATATTTTTCATTTTCCATCAAACGGATACAAAACTCCAAACGGGAACAAACATAACGAAACTCTTTAATATTTGCTTCCCGGGCTTTCATGAACCGCCATACTTCTTTCCAACTATCCAGGATTTCTGCACATTCTTGAGGCTGGTATGCCCTGGTACGTTCTCTTTGTATGACTTCCATTGCTTTCACATGCACGTTTCCTTATGTTTGAATGTGTTTTCTATCAGGATATGACACCTTTTTTCCGCACTTGCCCTGATCAGTTTTTCATACCATATCCCGGCATCAGCATTTGTATAGATTGCTGTGTATTTATCGTTTACTTCATTCAATACATCATAAGCAGGGTGTTGTTGCCGTAATTTATCAATATTAATCAGAACATATTCGTCATTAACAAAAGACGCTGCGATTGTTGATTTTCCCGAAGCAGGAGGAGCACCCAAAAAGATACATTGTGGTTGTTTTTGGGATTTTGCTTTTGATAAATACTTTATCTCGATACTTTCAAATACCCTTTGATTTTCTTCAAGTGGTAATCTATGCAGATTTACGTGTAGAGGTTTTTCCATAAAGTAAATAATCTAAAGTAACTAATCCGTTCTTTAGCAAGGGACAATATTTCTTTATTACAGCTTCAACTTGTTGCTGATTATTGATATTCAGTGCTGTTTGTTCCTCATGGAATTCCCATTTCTTCTTCTCTATAATCTTACGTTCTTCATCGGTTAATGATTCATAATAGAGCATTCTGCTACATTTGGCAATCATATCGCCAATGGCTTCTTCAGCTAATCCGTATCTGTCGGCCTCATGTTTATTATAGAACTTCATAAACTATAAAGAATTTATTATCTCTTACCTAACAAAAACCATTCCTATTTCCATTTCCTGCTTTGCAATTTCAACCGGGTGAGTAGCAGAAACAAAAACATCATTCCAAAGAAATATACCAGGTCGCGAAAATCGATCACACCACGGCTAATGGACGCATAATGTTCCTTGATGCCGAGATAGGTGATAAAATCCTGTACTCCGGCTGCCGGGATCAGTTGCGCCAACGCGTCGAATCCTTCGTAGAACACAAAAGCCGTCACTGCAGCCGCAATGAACGCCACCACCTGGTTGTCGGTAAGCGACGAAGTAAATGTTCCGGCCGCTGCATATACAGAGCCCAACAATAACAAACCGATCATAGCGCCATACGTAGCCCCGGTGTCAAGGTTGCCGGGAGGATTTCCCAACCGCCACAACGAAAAAATATAAACGATGCAAGGCAATAAGGCTATGAAAACCAATATCACTGCAGCCAGGAACTTTGCTAATGCCAATTGCATCTCGCTGATAGGCTTGGTAAGTAACAATTCGATGGTTCCCGTTTTGATTTCTTCAGAAAACGAACGCATGGTGATGGCCGGAACCAGGAAAAGAAATACCCAAGGCGCAATATAGAAAAGGCTATCCAATGATGCATAACCGCTTTCCGGAATATTCAATACACCCGGGAAAACCCAGAGACACAATCCTGTAACTGCCAAAAACACAGTAATGACCAAATATCCTGTAAGGGAGGAAAAAAAACCTTGTATTTCTTTTTTGAACAGGAAGTACATATCAATTAAGCATTAATAACCGCCAAAATTACACGAATTTTTAGTATTTCCCGTAACCGGAGTTTATTTTCTACTCTTCTTTGCATGGCTACTACCACTGCTTGTTCTTCAATTAGACATCTTTTTGCCGGTTATCTCATCCACATCACTTTTACACATTGTGAAAAATTATTTTACTTTTGCCTCTCAATTTGTCTTAAACAACATAGAGTAAAATGATTGATTATAAATGGCTTTGTATGCAGGCATGTGAAACGGCAAAACATGCAGGCGACTTTATCCGCAAAGAGGCCAGTGCGTTCTCGGCAAAAAGTATTGAAGTGAAAGGTCTGCACAATTTTGTGACTTATGTGGACAAAGGTGCTGAAAAACTGATCGTGGAACATTTGGAAAAACTTCTTCCCGAAGCTGGTTTCATCGCCGAGGAAGGCACCAACACCACCCGTGGAGACCGATTCAACTGGGTCATCGATCCGTTGGATGGAACAACCAACTTTATCCATGGCCTGCCGCCTTATGCCGTTAGCATAGGGCTGTTGGAAAACAATTGCCCGGTTGTGGGTGTTGTATATGAAGTCACACTCGACGAATGTTTTTATGCTTGGAAAGATGGGGCAGCATACCTTAACGGGAAGGAAATCCATGTTTCGGACAAGGACAAAGTACAGGACGCGCTTATTGCCACAGGGTTTCCATATTACGATTATCACCTGATGCGTCCATATATTAATTGCTTGGAATATTTCCTGCAAAATTCGCATGGCGTTCGCAGGCTTGGCTCGGCTGCCACTGACTTGGCCTACGTGGCTTGCGGACGATTCGAAGCTTTTTACGAGTATAGCCTCAGTCCATGGGACGTTGCCGGCGGAGCATTCATTTTGCAACAGGCCGGCGGACGGCTGAGCGACTTTTCGGGCGGTGATAATTACATTTTCGGGAAAGAATTGGTAGCAGCCAACGCGATGCTCTTTGACGAGTTTTTAGAAACAGTACAAAAATTTTTAAAATAAAGTTCAATACCAAAGATCTTGGATTTTTAAATGAATAGAATCTTTTAATTATGCGAAAAATAGCATTAGTCACCGGAGCAACTGCCGGCATCGGGATGGCAACTGCCGAGATATTGGCGACAAACGGATATAACCTCATCATCACAGGTCGTCGCAAAGAACTGCTCGACAGGTTGAAAAGCGAGTTAGGCGTCAAGTTTAAGAGCGATGTGCTCGTACTGAACTTCGACATCCGTAATCGGGAGCAAACGGAAATGGCCATCGAGAATTTACCAAAATCGTGGCAAAACATCGATGTATTGGTTAACAATGCCGGGCTGGCTGCCGGACTTGCGCCTATTGACGAAGGTTCGGTGGATGATTGGGATCAAATGATCGACACCAACATCAAAGGTTTGTTGTACATCACCCGCAAGGTAGCGCCGCTGATGGTGAAAAGAAGTAGCGGACATATCATCAACATCAGTTCCATTGCGGCCAAGGAAGTGTACGAAAACGGCAACGTATATTGCGCCACCAAACATGCTGTTGATGCGCTGACGAAAGGGATGCGTATCGACTTGCTGAAACACAACATCAAGGTCACTTCCATTGCGCCGGGTATGGTCGATACCGAATTTTCACTCGTCCGTTTCAAAGGCGACAAAGGCCGTGCTGACAAAGTATACGAAGGTTTGGTGCCGCTCAGAGCCGACGATGTGGCCGAAGCCATCTGGTTCGCTCTTACACGTCCGGCGCATGTTAATATCAACGACATGCTGATCATGCCCACAGCACAAGCCAATATCAACACAACTGTCAGAAAAAATTAAAGTTCCTAGTTTCAGGTTTCGGATTACATGGCTTTGCCTAACTTGAAACTTGAAACTTGAAACTTGTCATTTGAAACTTGAAACAAATGTATCCATATTCATATTTGTTTGACTTTACTTCTTTGGTATTGCAAAAAATGGGGTTTTCGGAAGACGACTCGCAACAATGCGCCAAAGTATTCCTGGCTGCCGAAATGCGTGGCATATCTACACATGGAGTCATCCGCCTGTCCGATTATTTCAAATTGTGGGAGGCTGGGCGTATCAACGTAAAACCGGAAATCCGTATTGTTCACGAAAGCCCAAGCACTGCCGTGATCGATGGCGACGGTACGATTGGTATGTTGCCGGCGCTCAGGGCTATGAACACCGCTATTGCAAAAGCCCGTACGGCAGGCACCGGATGGGTTGCAGTACGTAACTCGTCGAACTTCGGCATTGCCGGGTATTACGCCATGATGGCGCTCGAACACGACATGATCGGCTTTGCTTGCACCAATGCCAGTCCTTTGGTAGCGCCTACCTTTTCGGCTGTACCGATGTTGGGTACCAATCCTATGGCAACGGCCATTCCTGCCGGACAACAACCACCGTTTGTGGCCGACTTTGCCACTACGCCCGTTACGCGGGGCAAGTTTACCATTGCTGCCAAGAAAGGCGAAAAAATCAGCTTCGGTTATGCGCAGGATGCGGAAGGCAATCCCACCGATGATCCTACCGCCATCGAACATGGAGGCTCTATGTTGCCATTGGGTGGCGATCGCGAACACGGAAGTCACAAAGGATATTGCCTTGGTGCAATGGTTGACATACTTGCAGCGGTATTGTCGGGTGCCAATTTCGGCCCCTTTGTACCGCCTATGATGTCGTACCTGCCCTTACTGGATCAGAAGTCAGGCGAAGGCTGGGGACATTTCCTCGGGGCTATGCGGGTGGATGCATTCATGCCTGCCGGTGAATTCAAGACCCGCATGGACAAATGGATCGAAACCATGCGTGCTGCTCATCCTGCCAAAGGACATAACAAAGTATTGATCCCCGGCGACCCCGAACGCGAAAATGAAAAACGTATGGCACATGAAGGAATCAGCCTACTTCCACAGGTTATAACCGATATGAAAGTTATTGCTGAAAAAACAGGCATAAAATTTGAAGCATTTATGTAACTTTGCAGGGTATTAATTCGTAAAAGAGTTTGTAATTTTTAAAAACATTCATAATTTTACTTTTTAATTTAAAAACCTATGTCCATGAAAAAGGCGTGTGTTATAATAGCTTTCTGTTTGTTCGCAGGTATGTCTCTTTCGTCTTGCCGCAGTAGTAAGCCCTGTCCGGCATACCGTTCGGTTTCGTCTGTCGAGCAGCCGGTAAGCACGACTCTGCCGGGTTGATACATGGCAAGCTGGGTCGGCCATTAATAATTGATCCGGACATAATTTCTTGGCGTGAAAAAACGGATTACAGTTTTTCTATGTGTAATTAATTGTTTTTTTGCGGTATATGCCCAAGGTGAAATTGATCTCCAACCAAAGGTATTTTACCGTAACGAGTGGTCTGTGGCTTTAATGCTTAACTCTAACGGATGGGGCGCGAATTACCGGTACGGGAAACGGCAGGATGCTGCTAAAAAACGGCTTTTCGAAGTCGACTTTGCTTATATGAAGCATCCCAAAGAGTATAAGACTTATTCAAATACCTATCCGCCATCAAACACCCGGTTTGTGTATGGAAAGACAAACCTTGCGTTCGATTTCCGTTTTGGATACGGAAAGCAGCACGAGATATTCCGCAAGCATGACGTGGGCGGTATTGCCATCAGGTATTTCTATAATCTGGGGCCTTCGGTCGTATTGCTCAAGCCCATTTACTACGAAGTGGCTGACCCCGGGTCTGATGGGTACGGGATTACCCGCGAAAAACCCGAAAAATTTGATCCAACCTGGCAAAATGTAACCATCGTGGGGCGAGCGTCTTTCTTCAAAGGATTTGACGAACTTAGCGCTGTTCCCGGAGCTTTTGTCAAATTCGGATTCAATTTCGAATACAGCAAAAAGGACAGGATCATCCATGCATTAGAGGCTGGTGTTATAGCGGAAGGATTTGTCAAGAAAATTGAAATTATGGATTTTGGAAACCCTGTGGGAAGCCCGACCAAAGTTGCCGATAACCAGCAGTTTTTCTTTACTTTATTTGTAAGTTACAGGTTTGGTCGGATTGTCGATCCATACGAGTTGAAAAAGAAGCGGGAAAAAACAAAAGAGATCAGCTACTAAAAATATTTTCGCCTTGCATTTATAATATTATATAAATGTATCGTTTGGGTGGAAAATGGAAATAAAACTGCTTTTAACTCATCGCGTTTAAACATTTTGTGCTTTGCAACTGTTAAAATATCTCGAAGAGTCGGTTTTTCGAATATTCTGCATAATATACTGGTCGGCAAGCAGCATGATACCCATATATGTATCAGTACGTTATAAGCAGAGACAAGAAGTTTTGGAAAAAAAATGTTCCTATTTTTTGTTTTTTTGATGAACCGAAACTTTGTTTTGAAAAAATAATCAGTATTTTTGCATAATTATTTCAGGTGTTATATCGAAAATTTAAACTTAAAAACAAATAATCAAGTAGCTATGAAAAGGAATAATTTGATTTTGGTGTCCGCTCTAGCTGTGGGCATTGTATTCAGTGGTTGTAATCCTTTGAAAAAGATGAAGAATGAAGCCGGTAATGTGAAATACACCGTCAATCCGCCTGTTCTTGAATTGGTTGGAGACGAGGTTGCTATTTCCGTCAACGGTTCATACCCTAAGAATTATTTTAACAAGAATGTTGTCGTGACACTCACTCCCACACTGGTAAGCGGAGGTAACGAATTACCTTTCGGAGCATACAAGGTTCAGGGAGAAAATGTGAAAGAAAACAATAAAGTGATCAAGGCGGAAGGCGGAACATTCAATTACCAGTCAAAAGTTACTTACAAACCCGAATATCAACTTTCGGAATTGGTATTGAAGGCAGCAGCATCTAAAGGCACTAAATCCCTTGATTTCGATCCTTATAAACTGGCTGATGGTATCATCACCACTTGCTTGTTGGTTGAAAAGAATGGTAAAGCCTCTTATGCTGCCGACAAATATGTCCGTATCACTCCCGATGCTTACGAAACCGACATCAAATATCTGATCCAACAATCTGATGTCCGCGCAACCGAAACCAAGAAGCCGGAAATCAAACAATTCACCGATGCTGTTAAAGCAGCGGCTGCAAATGAAAGAATCCAAATCACCAGTTCACAGATATCAGCTTATGCTTCTCCCGACGGTCCTTATGCTTTGAACGAAAAGCTTTCACAAAACCGTGAAAAAACCGGTGAAGCTTTCTTCACTAAAAATTTCAAAGCTGCAAAAGTTGAAGATATCGTAAAATCAGATTTCCTGAAAGTTGTTTCTACTCCAGAAGACTGGGACGGTTTCAAGAAATTGATGGAAGAATCGAACATTGCCGACAAACAATTGGTACTCCGTGTATTATCGATGTATTCTGACCCTGAAGTTCGCGACCGCGAAATTCATAATCTCTCAGCTGCTTTCGACGAAATCAAGGTGAAAATTCTTCCCCAACTGCGTCGTTCGAAAATGACTGTAAATGTTGAAATCATTGGTTTGTCAGATCAGGAAATCAACGCACAATTTGACAGGGATCCCAGCAAGCTGAAATTGGAAGAAATCCTCTATGCAGGAACATTGACTCAGGATGCCAACAGGAAATTGTCGATTTATCAAGCTGCAGCTCGTAATTATCCGAGCGATTACCGTACCAAAAACAACCTTGGTGTTGCTTTATTGAACCTTGACCGTACCAGCGAAGCCAAAACCGCTTTGAACGAAGCTAAGAGTGTTGACAACAATGAGGTTGTGAAAAACAACCTGGCTGTTGTTGCTTTGCGCGAAGGTAATATTGCCGCCGCAGAAGAATTGTTGAACTCAGCCGGTTCAAGCGATGACGTAAAATATAACCTTGGCACCATCAAGATCATCCAAGGAAAATACAGCGAAGCGATTAGCTATTTCGGCAACCAGGTAGAAGTAAATGCTGCTTTGGCTAAATTATTAGCCAAACAAAATGACGCTGCCCTGTCGACGCTGAATTCAGTAAAAAGCGACGATGCTTTGGTTTATTACCTGAAAGCTGTTGTTGGCGCACGTACGCAAAACACCGACCTGTTGATGAACAACTTGCGTACAGCTTGCTCAAAGAGCGCTACATTGAAAGCAAATGCAAAGAAAGACGTTGAGTTTGGAAAATATTTCCAAGACAACACTTTCAAATCTATCGTTCAATAATGTTTCTATAAAATTTAAAGGTTAAAATGGAAAAGCCATCTCGTAAGGGGTGGCTTTTTTCGTTTAGGTTAACTGATAATTTTCCGCGAAAATTTGGTGTCATTACAGATATGGCGTAAATTGCAGCACAATTTTAACGATCCATATCATGAAAAACATCATCTTTTTGCTGGTTAGCCTACTCTGTGCAGCAGGCTGCATTCCTACACAAAACACGTCACCGACCAAAGAACCGGTGGATTATGTGAACAATCGCATCGGTAACATCAGCATCCTGCTGGTGCCTACATTCCCCACCACACACTTGCCCAACAGTATGTTGCGCATGATTCCCGCACACCGTGAGTTCGTTACCGACCGTATGCAGGGTCTCCCGCTGAATGTACCGTCGCACAGGCAAGGCGATGTATTGCTATTGATGCCGTATTGCGGTGACATAGAAAAGCTGACTCCGAACATCAATTACCGCTATGATCACGAAGTTTCCACACCTTACCGGTATTCTGTTTTCTTAGATGATTATAGTATTAATGTCGATTTTGCACCCGCAGCCAAAGCAGCCGTCTATTCTTTTACATTCGAGGAAAACGGATCATGCAGTATCTTGCTTCGCACGGTGGATGGTGGCGAAATAAAAGCCGACGGGAAAACGATGAGCGGGTTTGAGAATTATCGTGGTGCAAAACACTACTTTTTTCTGGAATTTGACCAGGTTCCTACACAGACAGGTAATAAAGACGCAGGAAAAAGAGCCGCCGCATTCGCCCAGTTCGATCCGGCGGTGAAAACTGTAAAAGTTCGTTACGGGATTTCTTACATCAGTGTAGAACAAGCGAAAAAGAACCTGAAGAAAGAAGTTACGGATTTTGATATAGACCGGCTTGCTAAAAATGCCCGTGACCAATGGAACAAAGTGCTGGGCAAGATCGAAGTGGAAGGCGGCACGGAAAATGAGAAAACAACATTCTATACCGCATTATACCGCTCGCACGAACGGATGATCAATATCTCGGAAGACGGGAAATATTACAACGGTTTCGACGGGCAGGTGCATGATGACGGCGGTGTACCATTCTGGACGGACGACTGGGTTTGGGATACATACCATGCGCTGCATCCGCTCCAGATCATCCTCGACCCGAAAGCCGAGGAAGAAAAGCTGGCTTCGTTTATCCGCATGTGTGAACACTCACCCGAACACTGGATGCCTACCTTCCCGGGCGTGTTTGGCGATGCCCACTGCATGAACGGCAACCATGCCGCTGTAATCTTTGCCGATGCTTTGTGCAAGAATGTGAAATTCGATGTGGCAAAGGCTTTCGAAGGGATGAAAAATACGGTGCTTACCGAAACGATGATCCCATGGCAGCGAGCGCCCAAGACTGTGCTCGACGACTTTTACCACGAACATGGCTGGTTCCCGGCGCTGTACCCGGACGAAACAGAAACGGTTCCCGAAGTGCAATCGTTCGAGAAACGGCAGGCTGTGGCCGTAACCCAAGCAGCATCGTATGACGACTGGTGTATTGCACAAATGGCAAAAGCTTTGGGTAAAACCGAAGATTATGAATTTTTCCTCAAACGTTCGTATAATTATCGCCATCTGTTCAACAAGGAAACCGGATTTTTCCACCCCAAAGACAAGAATGGTAAATTCATCGAACCATTCGATTATGCGCTCTCAGGGGGCATCGGTTCGCGCGATTACTACGACGAGAACAATGCTTGGACCTATATCTGGGATGTACACCACCGCATTGCCGACCTGATCGATTTGTTCGGAGGTCCGCAGCCCTTCATCAATCAGTTGGATCGATTGTTTGCAACGGAAATTCCCATGTCCAAATGGCAATATTTTGCCGTGCAACCGGATGCCACGGGCAACATCGGACAATATGTAGCCGGAAATGAACCGAGTTTCCACATTCCTTACCTGTACAACTATGCCGGAGAACCATGGAAAGCGCAAAAACGCATCCGCATGGTGATGGAAAGCTGGTTCCGCAATGACCTGATGGGTATTCCCGGCGATGAGGATGGTGGCGGCATGTCGGCCTACTATGCTTTTTCGGCAATGGGTTTCTATCCCGTTTCGGCAGGAATACCGGCCTATAACATTGGCAGTCCGATATTCAGTAAAACCACCATCAGGCTTGATAATGGCAAAAAATTTACCATTGTGGCCAACAACGCTTCGTGGAGCAACAAATATATCCAATCAGCTAAATTGAACGGCCAGGAATGGAATAAAACATGGTTTACACATGACGATATCGTTAATGGCGGCACTTTAGAACTGAAAATGGGAGACCGTCCGAATAAACAATGGGGGACAGGGAAAGATGCTGTGCCACCGTCGGGAAATTAAGGAATTCTTGAAAATTAACTTTTGTTGCCGGCACTTTAGCAAAACATCCGCATAAGCAAAGTGAATAAACACTTGTACAATCATTTGAAGGCATTACAAATCATTATCAGTTAAGATAAAACACCCGAAAAGGCCGATCCCGCATCGGTGGCTTACGATACCATCAGTTCAGCCAAAGCCAACGATGCCGACGTGGTGATCATTGACACTGCCGGACGTTTGCACAACAAAGTGAACCTGATGAATGAGCTTTCGAAGATCAAGAAAGTGATGCAAAAGGTGATACCCGAAGCGCCCCACGAAGTTTTACTGGTACTCGACGGTTCTACCGGACAAAATGCATTCGAACAGGCCAAAAAATTTACCCTGGCTACTGAAGTAACCGCACTGGCGCTCACCAAACTTGACGGCACGGCCAAAGGCGGCGTTATCCTGGGAATTTCCGACCAGTTCAAAATACCGGTTAAATATATCGGGGTTGGTGAAAAAATGGAGGACCTGTTGGTGTTTAATAAATATGAGTTTGTTGATTCCTTGTTTAAATAAAATACTGTTACTTCCAGTTTGTTGAATTTGTTTTTGACGGTTATATTTGGTTGATTTTTTCTTCAACCTGCCGACATAAACGTACTAAAGGGTGATCTTTCTGCTTTTCTATTTTTTGTAAAAAGGACTCTTTTAATGGTTGGTTTTTCCATTCAAAAAAATTAGCATACAGTTGTTCATCATCATAACAGGTATTGATGAAATCTGCTAATGCTTTGGGATTCTCAAATTGCCGTACATCTACAAAACAATGGTCGCCCGGTGCAAAGTCATTAATATTGGGTGCTCCTAAATAGATGGGTACTGAACCGGCAATGAGCGGGTCATAAAAAATATCCGTAATATAGTCTATGTCAATCGCATTTTCGAATGCGATGACAAACTTATATTTTCTATAAATATCTAACTTTTCAGTTCTGCGAAACGAATGCGGTTGTTGGTTGTTGTATCCCATTCCAAAAACATCTATTGCAGTAAGCTTCATCAGCTCCATAAAAGCATGGTTTAGTTGGTTAGGAACAAACAAGCATGCTTTATCCTGTTTTTGAGCATGAATAATTTGTTGCATGAATAGTTTGGGATATCCGTACTGGTAATATGGATACACCACGTCAGCATCCTGACGGTAACTCATCCAGAGGTCGAATGTTTCCTTCATTTCCGGCGACCTAATCCATGGATAATTTTTTTCTGAATCTAAGTACCAGCCAACCCATATCTGTCCTTCCGGCTTGTCTAAATCAATGTCCAGTACCTGTCGCAGGTCGGGAAGATGGAATACAACCGCATCTGCTTGCTGGAAATAGCGCCGGTCAGTGGTAATAAGCCATTTTTCAGGAATATCCCCGATTTTTAAGGTTAATTCCCCGTTCCAGAGAGTATTGTATACCAACATTAGTTTCTTTCCGGTTGAAATTTGAGAACCAATGGATGCCACCCATTCCGATGTACGCCAATCAGTATATTTTTTAAAACCGGCTTCTGAAACTCTGAAATATTCATTGCAGGCTTTTTGCGGCTCGGGCATCATTTCCGGGCAATTTCTCCAAAAACGATCCAAATGATTTGCCGGCACAATAATTGAACTGTCCTTTATGCGTGAAAGTACAGTAAAGGTTATGGAATAAATCCTATAGATATTAACATACAACCAATTTTTCAATTCTCCGTCTTCTCCTTTAAAGTCGAAACGATCAGTAAATTCAAACAATTGGTCAGTGACCCGGAACAAAGATTTTAAACGCCGTTTGGGATTTGTTGTGTGCATGACCGAACCTTCTCGCAGGCGGTAATAATAAAAAGTAATGTCAACAATAACCATCTTTTTTGCTTGGCACAGAACGATGCAAGTCCACAATTCATCTTCAGCCATGATGCCTTCTTCAAAACGGGCTTGTATTGTTTCAATATATTCCCTACGGTATATGTAATTACATGCCATAGGTGAATAAGCCTTTGCTTTAACGAGGTTGATGAAGCATTCTTTACCTGACGGAATGTCCTTGATTCCCTTGGGAGCAGGTTCAAGATGAAGAGACATATTTTCACTTTGATTCAAAACCTCAATCTTGCCCATCACTATATCTGCCTGATGCTTGATCGCTTCATGATATAATTCACACAATGATTTTTCTTTAACCCAATCATCGCTGTCAACAAAAGCAATATATTCACCTTGTGCCAGTTCCAATCCGGTATTACGAGCCGCCGAGGCGCCCCCGTTTCCTTGATGAATCACCCTTATCCGACTGTCTTTATTGGCATATTCATCGGCAATTTCTCCTGAACGATCTGTAGAACCGTCATTCACCAGAATAATCTCAAGGCTAAGATCACCCTGATGTATCAATGAATCAATACATGCAGGTAAAAATTTTTCCGCATTGAATACCGGAACAATGACCGAAAGGTCTACTCTATTTTCGGAAATGTAACTGTTATTCAATTCGTTCCCATATTTCATTGAAAACTCGATGATCATTTTCGTACCCCCCAATGATATGCATTTTTTTGTCCTCGAACCGGACTTTATAAACTACCTTTTTTCCAAATGCGGTTCGCTGGTTTGGTGTCCCGAATTTAATAATTTCAGTATATGTTTCTCCATCAAAAGAATAGGTGCCTCCGAGCGAAAATATTATCATGCTGTTGATTGTATGCGTCCAAATAAAACGATCTTTTGTGATAATTTTAATATTTTCCTGTTCACCTTCTCCGCTTAACTCAGGAGAAACAATTTTCCACACTCCAATAATTTGGTCTATATTGTTTACGGAATTGGTATGAGTCTTGAATGAAACACATGCCAAAAACAGTGTTGCAAAGCAAGCGACTGTTATCCAAGATTTTTTTTTCATCATGATTTCAATTTTTTCCATTTTTAATTGTGCTTATTATTTGACTTGAATTATCTTCACGCATTTTTTGTTCTTTCCACTCTTTTACAGTACTTTCCAATATAGGATTCACCCGTTCGCCCCAAACATCCCAATTTAATCGCGTTTCAAATTCCCGGCGTGAAGATGCACGTAACCGGATATAGTTTTCACGATCGTTAAAAACGCTTTTGATTTTTTCAGCATAGTCTTGTACTGTTGCATCAAGTGGTAGTAAGAAACCGTTTTTCCCTTCGCATACAGGCTGTCCAACTCCGCCAACATCCGCCGCAATTGATGGAACTCCATACGCGGATGCTTCACAGAAAACGATACCATAAGCATCGAAGCGTGTAGGTAAAACAAGAAAATGCGACTCATTAAGAATGTCGTTTAAGACCTTCAAGTGGTCCTTCTTGGCTTTATCAAGAAATGGAATAACAGTAAGGCCATGATTGTCTTCTGGTCTATTCCTTGGAGATGAACCAATAATGGTAAGCGTACAAGGAAATCCTTCCTTTTTCAGATGTTGAAATACCTGCATAACAATGTCACCACCCTTTCTGTTCCAATTTATTCCAATAAAGACCAACCGGCAAACATCCATATTGATTTCGATTGAATAGTTCTGCGGTGTAGGAATATTTGCACCCATTTCAACCACGTCAATCTTATTGGGGTTAATGTTATAGATTTCAACTACCCGGTTTTTTATCCATTTGGAACAATAGATAATTTTAGAAGATGTGTTCAGTAATATTTTCTCAAGGTTGATACAAGGCTCTATATCCCGCTCATCTTCTTTTACATAATATACCTTTAATTGTTCGTAAGTCAGATCGCCGAAATGAACGAAAGGGATGTCAATGTCTAAAGGGATAAAAAATAAATCTCCGAAAAAAAGCAAATCAAATTTGAGTGCATTGATACGTTCCGATAACAACCTGCCAAGATTTTTCACGTATCGATCCTGAAGCAAGAAAAAATCTTGGGGAAAATTTCCATTCCTGAAAACAAAAAGTTGATCGAACAACTCAGTACCTATGATTTCAACATGATGTTTTTCTATTAATTTATGATAAATATGATACAAGGTTCCCGACCAATTGTGAATGTCTTTAGGGTCATCCCTTGCAAGAAAGATTATATTCATTAATTTAGCTATATTAGAGATTATGTCAAATTAATTGTTACGGAGCATTTTAAATACATTAATTTTCAATATCAAATGACATAAGTCTATTGTTTTCACACATTTCTTTTTGTCCTTTCCACCCTTTTACAGTATCCTCCAGTATCTGATTCACCCGTTCGCCCCAAACATCCCAGTTCAACCGCGTTTCAAATTCACAGCGGGAGGAAGCACGTAACTTGAAATATTTTTCCCGGTCGTTAAAAACGCTTTTGATTTTTTCGGCATAGTCCTGTGCTGTTGCATCGGGCGGTAGTAAGAACCCATTTTTCCCCTCGCGTACAGGTTGCCCAACTCCGCCAACATTTGAGGCTATAGACGGAACACCGTAAGCCGACGCTTCACAAAAAACAATGCCATAAGCATCAAATTCGGTTGGCAAAACAAGAAAGTGCGCCTTTGAAAGTATTTTACACAATTTATTCAAATGCTCTTTCTTCTCTTTATTAAGAAATGGAATAATGGTTAAATCCTCGTCGGCATCCGGAATTTCTTTTGGTGTGGAACCGATAATCGTAAGTGAACATGGGAATCCTTCTGTTTTCAATATCCGGTATGCTTGCAAGAGTTTATCGCCACCTTTTTTCTCCCAGTTTCTTCCAATGAAAACCAACCGGCAAATATCCGTATCAATATCAATAGAATAATCTGTTGGTGTTGGTATATTCGCACCCAATTCAACCACCGCAATTTTATTGGGGTCGATATTATAGGTTTCTATTGCTTTTTGTTTTATCCATTCGGAAGTATAAATGATTTTTGAGTAGTTGTTAAGTATTAATTTCTCGAGACACATACAAGGTTCAATATTTCTCTCGTCTGATTTTTTTAAATATATATTTACCTGCTCATAAGTCATATCGCTGAGATGAACAAAAGGTATACAAATATCTAAAGAGGAAAAAATTAAATCGCCCAAAAAAACCAGATCGTATTTAACAATATTTATACGTTCTGATAGTAGAAGTCCAATATTTTTTACATATCGATTGCTATATATGAAAAACTCATTATGGAAATTTCCATTTGAAAAAAAAGTGAGTTGATGCAGTATTTCAGTTCCTATGATTTCAACATGATGTTTTTCTTTTAATTTATGATACATGTAATATAGGGTACCCGACCAGTTATTAATCACTGTAGGATCGTATCTTGAGAGAAAAAGAATATTCATTCAGATAACTGTTGCCGAATAATCATTATTTCATCTGGATGATACTCTGTAAGCTCTTGCAAGATATTATTTTTCCAGATGGCAGCAATTTTTACCCCATGTTCACTTCCCGTTATGTATACATCTTCTCCAGATACAAAAACAGAGTTATTACGAGCCAACTCCTCAATCATCTGAAATGTACCATCCTGATTGATAAGCTGTGCAATGCCGTTTTTCCACAATACAGAATAAATGTTACCGCAATTTATGAAGCCGACCACGTACACATCCCCACTTTCAGAAACGCAAATGGAATTGGCCGAACCTGTAACATTGTCACACCCTGTATTACTAGTTATGTTGGCAATATTCATATATTGGACAATACCGTTTTTCCACAATACCGGAGTTTCTTTATTTAAATCAGATTCTGGATATTCAATTCCTGCTACATAAGTATCATCATTGAAGACATAAACTGAATGGGCCCAAGTCATTTTAGCTCCGTCACTAAGGTTCTGTGCTATGCCATTTTTCCACAATCTAGCAACATATGATTTAGCGTTCGGTGAACATTCATATTTTCCACTACCCGCCACATACACATCGTTGCCGGATACAAAAACAGATCTGGCAATACCCATACAATTATCAGAAAGATTTTGTACAACACCGTTCTTCCATAATCTAGCGACTGTGAACAATGAATCTTTCTCGTTGGGTTCAACTTCCATTCCAGCTACGTATACATCATCACCGGATACGAAAACAGATCGCGCCATCGAATATTTAACATCTTTATTACTGAGATTTTGCGCGATACCGTTTTTCCATAATTTGGCAACAAATGACTTCACAATCAAACCAGCCGTGGGCCTAAAAAAATGAGAATCGGAATTTTCGTAACCCACCACATATACATCATTACCGGATACAAAAACAGACAAGGCGAAAGCATCATTAGTCCCATCGGTAAGGTCATACTCAGTACCGTTTTTCCAAAGCTTAGCAACTGTTTTTTTGTCTTCAGAGTGTTGATATCCAACAATATACACATTGTTGTTGGATACGTATACAGAAGTAGCTCTTGCATTGACAATCCTTGAACTTGTCTCTTGCTTATAGCTCTTTGTTTTTTTTGAACCCTCATTTATCCCATTCGCCAAAAAACAATTTAAAATCAAAATCAAAAGTATATTCATTGTTTTTTTTTATTTTTTTTAAGACCTATGGATTTGACGAATTCGACGAAGCGGATGAATTCGATGAAGCTTCTAACTCTGTTATAGTTTTGTGTTTAATTAACGATTCGACATTTGTCCCGTTTTGTGGATCATAATAATAATAGACATCGTGTGTCTGACCAAGTATATTCTTCTTACCCGCTCCCTGATAAACAAGCGCATGCCCAACACTGTTGCCCACAAGTTGAATGCAGATGCTGCTCATGTTGATGGAACCGGCATAAGAATTTTTAAAAGATATAGCACTGTCTAATGACATATCTCCTTGGTTAACAGATAGGTGATTCATTGCACCATAGTATCCTAATTCTCCACTCCAATAAGATTCTGCAAACCTTGCAGCTGCAGTTTCACTACGATCACCTGTCGCTAAATAAGAAACGCATCTCCAAAAGCAGTCATTACTATACATTCCCCAATAACCATCCCTTTCATCTTCTGGGATCAAACTCATCGTTTTTGCCAATTCATCAAGGCTCTTTTTTGTCAAGTTCTTCATGATATCGATTTTTTATTAAGGTTATACAACAAAATATTAAAATTTAGTGATTCAAAATTAAGTTAAATCGCAATAAGTGAAATCAATATACTGTATATAAAATATATACAAAATGTATATATTTTGTATATGTGACCTTTCCTAATCAGTATTGTCTGTTTTCTTTTTCATCTTATCATAATAAATATCAGAATAGTAGCGGAAGAAATTCGTTTCAAGCGCCACGGATATGCGCATTAAAAGTTCAGTGTCAATGGATTCTTTCTTAAGTATCTTGTAAACATTGTCTCGTACGCAGCCAATGTTATTTGCGAGCCATTCCACCGAGCGTCTATCGTCTTCCAATTTGGTGCGTATTAATTTTCCGATATGTATTCCGGTCATAACTTATCTTTATTTTTCGTGAAGAAATGATGGAAAAATCCGACTATATCCAAGTGTGTCATCGTTTCTTTATCCTGCAATTTTTTGAAATTTGCCAGGATAACTTCCAGTTCAGGATGCCTTTTTGCCAGAAATTCAACTATTTCGTTGATAATATGATCGGATGATTGCCGTTTTAGCCCATCATCTTGTTTGTTTGTTACTTGACCGTACTGCAACTGTTGCGTATCCATATGAAATTGTCCTCCGCGTTTGGCAATTTCAGTCCAAAGTTTAAAGTTTTCCGCGTCGGGATAATTTTCGTATAGCAATTGGTGCTTCTTTAAAAATTGATTTCGTATCATCACAGTTGGGTGTATGATACAATTACCACTTAAAAAGAACAACAGCGGATTTTCTATCAAACCACCGGGCACTCGTAGTTTGATAGCGTTATTTTCCTGCTTTTGAGCATCAAAATATTTTATATGTGCACTACATACGGTAATTGAAGGTTCTGCCTCCATAAAGGCATGTTGAATTTTCAACCGGTCAACGTGCATGATATGATTTGCTTCCATCATTGCTATGTATTTACCCGAAGCTGATTCTATACCTGCATTTAATGCGTTGGTGCGATTGTGTAAATCATTACGGGCTATGATACGAATGCGGCTATCTTCAAATGATTTGACAACGGATAATGAATCGTTTGTTGAGCCATCATCGGCGAGAATGAGTTCAAAATCCTCAAAAGATTGATTCAGAATACTTTTTATGGTATCATGTACATATTTTTCATGGTTACATACTGGTAGGATGACTGATATTTCACTCATAATTTGAATATTATAAAAGTTCGGCTTGTTTGTTTACACAAAATAAGAGAAGCCGCGACAACCCTTTCTTGTAGTCTAAGGAACAGGAACCCAAGCCTACGTTTTTTGGCAGATCATCGATCTTTGTATCCGGCAGCTGCGCGATTCCGTTGTTTTTGACATCAGTTAATAATTTCGTGACATCTACTTTTTCTCCTGGTGAAAGCATATCTTCGTGTATATCCCTGATTCCGTTCTCTATATGATTTTTTACAACATCGTCATAGCCTGTTATCGCGTTGTTTCTTAACAACATCCCTAAATAATATCCGATAGCTATTGAACTTACCGCTCTACCCGTTCGGTATAAATCGACGTAATTTTCTAATAACGAATGCGAAAAGTGAGTGTAACCCGCAAAATTGACCAATTTAAGGTAAGTTTCATAAATCCTCAAAACCGCCATTTTGTCATTGATGTAGTGAATGTCAATAAAATCCTGAAATTGGACTATGAAAAACAATTCCAAGCCTTCAAAAATTTTTTTGATGATTTTTTGCAGCCGTTCATCATTTGGTTTTATCTTCCTTACCGAAGATAGAAAGTAGATAACCTGTAATGTGTTCAACAGTCTTTCAGGTTTTTTTTCTATATCTTCGAGGCTTTTTACAGTTTTTTCATACTGTTCGCCGAATATTTCATCAAAATCAGCCTCTATGAATTTATTCTCCATCAGGTAACACAAAACGTACCCAATTCCGGATAATCCATTTTCAAAACTAAAATCCCCGCTTTTGAGAATTAATGCTTCCCGAAGAATATTGAACGCTTTATCTTCCATATCTTCATCTTGAAGATACCCGGAGGCCTCAAACAGGGCTAAAGATATTCCTGCTTTCCCGTAATATAAGCCTGTAGTGTCTACTAAACAGACATTTGATAGAATATGACCAACCAGTTTAGATATATCCGTCATTTCAATTCAAAATTATTTCTATTTTTGCAAAAATAAAACATTTTATATGAACCTGACAAGGTTTTGTAAATATTTTTCAACAATTTTGCTATTGCTCGTATGCAATAGCAAAATTAATTGTCAAACTTTTGAGATAAGCTTGAATAAAATACTGACCGAATATTGTTTTGCCGCGCCAGGAGCTATCAAAGCAAAACTCAATTATGATAATGCCAATTACAGTTTTGAAAATTACAAAAGGGGATTCCTCCCTTCTGTTGCCATTAATATCAGCCCCGCCAGTTTCAATCGTTCATACAAGGTATTGCAAAGTCCAACCGATGGCAGTTATTCTTATATTGATGATTTTTCAAACAACAGCAGCATGGGCGTATCAGTCACGCAAAAGATCGGCATCACAGGTGGCAGCGTCAATATCGGAAGCAACGTGAACATGCTCAATGAATTCAACGAGGAGAGAAGGAGCTTTAATACCCGTCCGTTTTCCATTGGTTACAGTCAAAAGTTATTTGGCGGTTCCGCAGCTGATTACAAGTTTACGAAAAATATTGAGCAAAAAAGGAATATCAAGGCGGCAAAGGATTATTGCAACAGTATCACGGATATTCAACGTGAAGTAATTTTGCTTTACATGGATTTGTTTTTGGTAAAGATGTCAATGGATATTGCTTTGAAAAGCGAAGCCATTTCGGATACACTTCTACAGGCAAGTACTATAAAATTCGACAACGGGCGAATGGCGGAAAATGAATATCTACAAATGAAAATACAGGCGGTAAACGACCGTTTTGCTTCCGAAAACTATAAAAAGGAATATGAAGTTTCACTTCGCAGTTTGTTGAACTACCTTGGCATAGCTGATATTTTTAAACATTATGCAATTGAAAGCCCTGATTTCGACCTTCCGGATTTTTTGAATTTCGACATGGTAATGGAATATGCCGAAAATAATAATTCCTTCGCTTTGGGGCAGCAAATAAGACGTATAGAAGCCGAAAAGCAAATCCACAATGCCAAATACCAGAACCGTTTTACGAGTAACATCAGTTTTAACTTGGGTACGAATCAATACGCTCCTGTATTTAGAGACGCTTACAAAAACATGGCATCGCAGCAATCACTGACCATCGGGTTACAAATTCCTGTTTTTCAATGGGGTGTTAATAAAAACAACTTCAAAATAGCACAAAATAATTATGAAATTTCCTTGATGGAAATCGACCGGGAATACATCCTTTTTTACAACGATTTGAAGGAATTAGTCAACAATTATAATCACAACGTGAACCTGATGACTATTGCCCGTTCATCTTTCGAACTGGCAATGAAACAATACGAGGTTTCTGTCAGTAAATTTGATTTGGGAAAATTATCCATTTACGAATTAGGAATCGCCCAGAAGGAAGTATTTGCTTCCATGAACAGGTATTACACAGCAATGAAAGAGGTTTGGGCCGGTTATTACAATTTGCGTAACAAGACCTTGTTCGATTTTGTAGAAAATAAGGAATTAACGGAAGTGTTACTTCATTAATTTAAACAAATAGGAAATGAGCACAATTGAAAATGAAAATACAGGCCATATAGAGGATGATGAACGGAGCGAAGAGGTACAATCCATCATCGACCGTATGCCGACCCAAACTTCTATTTACGCCGCCATCATTACCATCATATTGATTGCCATTATTTTCACCATTGGTTTTATAGTCAGGTACCACGATACGGTTGACGGCCAGATATCCATTACCGCGTTGACAGCGCCTGTGCGGCTTGTTTCCAGCAACAACGGGAGATTGCATTTACTGAAAGAAGATGGCAACACGGTAACAAAAGGCACTGTCATTTCCTATATATACAGTTCCACAGATTACCGGGATGCGAACACGGTTGATTCCATCATCAATTCCTGCGATATTACGAAAATATCCGAAATTCCTTTAAACGAACAATTGGAATTGGGTGAGATCAGCCCTGCGTACAGCAATTTTTATAAAGCGCATCAACAATACCACTATTTCATGAGCTCCAATACTTATGGGATACGCTGTAACAGTTTAAGGAGCCAGATTGAAATGGACAATAAAATTTTGAGTAACATTCAAAATGAAATATCCATAAGGAACGAGATATTGAAAATTTCTTCGGAGCAGCTTTCCAAAGACAGTATCATTTTTGTGCAAAAAGCAATGAGCGAGGCGGAGTATGTCAGGCAAAAAGCCGAACACTTGACAGCAACTGAAGCATACCACAATTTACAAACCGAATTATCGTCCATTCAGTCGAGGATAAAAAAGAATACTATGGATATAGAACAGTTGAAAACGGAAGAAAAAGAAACCGTTCACCGGTTTTGGTTAGAATTAATCACCGGAAAAAACGAATTAATCAACCGTATTGCTGTTTGGAAACAAAATTTTGTAACTGTATCCCCGATTGACGGTAAACTGGAATATTTGGATTTCTGGAGGCAAAACAGTTTTGTACAGGCCGGACAGGAATTGTATTCCGTTATTCCGCTGAAAAATGAACTTGTTGGCGAAGTGATGATTCCTTCGTATGGCTCTGGAAAGGTGGAAATCGGGCAGCAAGTGAATGTGAAATTAAATAATTATCCTTATGATGAGTTCGGTTCGATAAGAGGGGTAGTTAAATCTATTTCGCACATTACAAGCAAGATAAAGACGGAGCGTAGTGATATGGATGCTTACAGGGTTATCGTAGAATTTCCCGATGGAAGCACAACAAACTATGGTGCTAAATTGGATTTGAATTTCGAATCTAAAGGGATGGCCGAAATCATCACGAAAAACAGACGATTAATTCAAAGACTGTTTGATAATTTGAAATATTCTGTCACAAGTGATGAAATTCGAAATCAAACTGAACAATAAATCGACATGATACTTAGACGATTTCCCGTAGAATACCAAATGGATTCGCAAGATTGTGGACCCGCCAGTCTCAAGATTATCGCCAAACATTTCGGACGGTTTTACTCCCTGCAATACCTGCGGGATAAGTGCGGTCTCTCAAAAGAAGGTGTTTCCCTGCTGGATTTAACGACAGGAGCCGAAAGTATCGGGTTAAGAAGCCTTCCCATCAAGTGTACCCTTGACGACATCATTTCTCAAGTGCCTCTACCGGCCATCATCCATTGGAATGACAATCATTTTGTAGTGGTTTACCATACAACAAAAAAGTATATCTATGTATCCGACCCTTCGAAAGGGTTAATAAAATATACTCATCAAGAGTTCAAAAAGGGCTGGTACAAAAAAGGTGAAAAGACAGGCGTTTTACTGGCAATTGAACCGATGGCTGATTTCAAACTGACAGCCCAGGAGCGACGGGTACATCAGATAAGCCTGATCAATATGCTCAACTATTTTGTCCCCTATAAGCGAAGTTTCACCTTGCTGCTTGTCATCATGCTGGTTGTTACTTTGTTGCAGGGTGTACTGCCGTTTATATCCAAAGCAGTTATTGACGTGGGGATCAAAACACAGGATATAAGTTTTATCAATATGATTCTTATAGGCAATATTTCCATACTGTTCAGCATAACGATATTCAACATTTTACGGGATTGGATTTTATTGCATATTACCTCGCGGGTAAATATTTCGTTGATTTCAGACTACTTAATCAAGTTGATGAAATTGCCCGTTACATTTTTCGAAAACAAGATATTGGGAGATATCTTGCAACGCGCCCGCGACCACGAACGGATACGAAGTTTTATCATGAACAATTCGTTGGCAATGGTATTCTCCACGCTTACTTTCGTCATCTTCGGCGTCATATTGTTGATATATAATAAAATAATATTCTTCATATTCTTTTTTGGTTCTGTGTTTTATGTATTATGGGTATTGCTCTTCCTGAATATACGTAAAAAGCTGGATTGGGAATACTTTGAAATTGTCTCCAAAGACCAGAGTTATTGGGTGGAAACGGTGTCTGCTATTCAGGATATCAAAACTTACAATTACGAAAAACATCGTCGCTGGAAATGGGAGGAAATACAGGCCCGGCTCTACAAAGTAAACAAAAGGGTATTAACCGTTACCAACACCCAAAATTTGGGCGCTCAATTCATAGAGAACATCAAAAATATGGCTATTGTGTTCTATTGCGCCAAAGCGGTAATTGCCGGTGAAATCACTTTTGGTGTGATGATTTCAACGCAATTTATCATCGGCATGTTGAATGGTCCCCTGAGCCAGTACATTAATTTTATCATTTCGGCGCAATATGCAAAGATCAGTTTTTTGCGTATCAACGAAATCCGTCAATTGGATGACGAGGAAGAAGCCCTGTCTGTCAGCAGTACCAATATTATTCCCGAAAGCAGGGATTTGAAGTTGTCAAATATCAGTTTTCAATACCATCAAAATTCACCTCTGGTACTACAATATGTTCATCTAACCATTCCACAAAACAAAGTAACGGCCATTGTTGGTGGAAGCGGCAGCGGAAAATCCACTCTTTTAAAACTTTTGTTGAGGCTTTATAATCCCTCGTATGGAGAAATTTTGATGGGTGGTATGAACATAAAGAATATCAATTTGCGAACATGGCGTAAAATGTGTGCAGTTGTCATGCAAGACGGTAAATTATTCAGTGACACGATTCTCAATAATATCGTACTCGACGACGAGAAGATCGACTACGAAAATGTTCGTAATGCTTGCCAAATTGCCCAGTTCGAGGAAGAAATCAATCAAATGCCCAAAGGATATGAAACAGTCATCGGCGAAACAGGCAGGGGACTTAGTGGAGGACAGAAACAACGGTTGCTCATCGCGCGGGCATTATATCGCAATCCGGATTTTTTGTTTCTGGATGAAGCCACCAACTCGTTGGATGCGGTAAACGAAAGCAAGATTGTTACTGCCCTGAACGATTCCTTCAAAGGCAGAACGGTTGTTATTGTTGCCCACCGGCTCAGCACAATAAAAAATGCCGACCAAATCATTGTGTTAAATAAAGGTTTTGTAGCAGAAGTTGGAACCCATGATTCTTTAATGGAAAAGAAGGGTGATTATTATAATCTGGTATATTCACAATATACGGTGGCGGAACCGATGTCTTAATGCACTTTTACATGCTATATGACAAAACTCATAAAATAACAGTGTAGAAACCGGTACATTAGCATTTCATTAAAAATATAAAAACCATGTACGGAAAGATGCAATTCCGTTACTATATTTTTCCGCTTTACTTCATGATTGCATTTTGCAACCATGCACATACAAAATTTTCTTATCGGATTTATTATTTCCTTGAAGCCCTATCTATCTAATTTTTACCTCCTTTCCGTTTTATCTTCGTTTTCACCAAATTCAGCAGTGGTGTTTCTACCCACCGGATTCTCCCGGCTTTAGTTCCGGTTATTCAACACAATCTGACTTGCATCTGCTGATTTTGCATCCTGTTCATCTGGTCAATGAGGTTTTGTTCTATCTCCACCATCAGGAATAAAGCCCGAAAGATTCTCCACAGATTTTTGACAATTGTTTTTTTGCAAAAAAGCATGTAGATTTGCAAGTCTTACGTACGCATCTAATTCATTTCTTAGCTTGTCATCACGGATGAATCTGTTTTTGCGAATCAAAGGTTTGAGAACCATTGTGACCGCGGTCCTTTTATTGTGGATGGGGGGTGGTTTTGCATTCGGGCAATTCTACAACGGGCACCAGATGACATTTGGCAAAAACCGGGTTCAATATAACGATTTCTACTGGTCGTATTATCGTTTTGAACGGTTTGATGTGTATTTCAACCAGGACGGCAACGAGCTGGCACAATATGCCGAATCGGTGATTACACCCGAACTGGATCGCATCGAAGGTTTGTTTGACTACATCATTGAAAAGCGGATTATTTTCATCGTCTACAACAAATTGACGGATTTCCGGCAAGGTAATATCGGGTTGATTACAGGTATCGACGAATACAATACCGGCGGGGTAACCCGTATCATCGACAACAAGGTGTTCCTGTATTTCGATGGCGACCACGATTCATTCGATAAGCAGGTGCGTGCCGCCATTGCCGAAGTGGTGGTCAACGAGATGATTTATGGCAGCGCCTTGCGTGCCAATATGACGACTTCGGCCACCATCAACATTCCGGAATGGTTTCATAAAGGATTGATGGCGTACGTTGCCGAACCATGGAGCGTAACTATGGATGACCGGATCAAAGACGGTATCACCAGTAAGCGATACGATCAATTTACCCGTTTGACCGGGGAGGATGCCGTATGGGCGGGACATTCGTTCTGGCGATTCATTGAAAAGGTATACGGGCCGGCGGTAATACCGAACATCGTGTACATTACCCGTGTCAATAAAAGTGTAAAAAGTGGCTTCCTGTCCGTGCTGGGAAGTAACCTCAAAGGCTTGTCGAAAGAATGGCGGAATTTTTATACCGAAATGTATGCCAAGGAGGATGGTAATCCTTATCCCGATACACCGCCAATGCAGAAAAGACCGAAGAAAAACCGCGTTTACGAAAAGCTGAAAGTAAGTCCTAATGGACGTTATCTGGCGTATGTGACCAATGACATGGGGCAATACCGCATTTGGCTTCGCGACTTGGAAACAGGAAAGCAAAAACGGATATTCCGCCGCGAACAAAAACTCGAACAAATACAGGATTATACCTACCCCGTACTGACTTGGCATCCTTCGGGCGACATTCTTTTATTTATCTATGAAGAAAAGGGCGGTTTGAAAATGACATTCTACAATGTTTCCGACAACGAGCGTACGACACGTAACTTGCTTTATTTTGAGAAAATACTGGATGCCGATCTCTCGCCTGATGGTGGTAAATTGGTTATGTCGGCATACCGTTTTGGCCGGTCGGACATTTTCATACACACCTTGGCTTCCGGTACCAACCAGCAGGTCACCAATGATATCGCCGATGACTTGAATCCAAAATTCATTGAAAACGGCACAAAGATCATCTTTTCATCCAATCGTACCGACGATTCCATCCGTATGGAGGGAGGGGTTATCCAGCGCCTGTCGCCCGAAAAAAGTCTGTTTATTTATGATTATATACGAAAGCCATCAGCATTAATCCCGCTTGCCGATGTTCCTTATACCAACCAAACCGATCCGGTGGAACTGGGGAGGAATCGTTATGCTTTCCTGAGTGACCAAAGCGGTGTGGTGAATCGTTATGTTACATCGTTTGACAGTACGATTAGTTTTATCGATACTACCGTACATTACCGTTATACGGCCAATGCCAAGCCGATGACCGACTTTTCGCGCAGTATCCTTGAACACGATATCAGCCTTGTTGACAAGCAAAGTGTAAACCTGTTCCGTAAAAAAGGACGGTTCAACATGTACCGCATGCCTGGGGAAACCAATGTTACCGACAAGCTTCCTGAAACCGATTACAGGAAAGAAATCGTCAGGAAACGCAGTGCTGCCGATAGCTTGGCAAATATAGCCAAAACGGCGATACCTGCTATACTGCTTGATAATGGCGATATTCTGACTCCAGAAGGCGATACCGTCAAATTCGATATGGATCATGTAAATATCTACCGTTATGTATTCGAGGCGGAAAAGCTCAATTTTTACCAGAATAATTTTGAACTAACTGATTTTCAATTGGAGAACGACTCCATTAAAGCCGAACGCAACAAGATACGTATCTATCAAACAGCTTTTTATCCAAATTATCTGGTTTCGCAAGTCGATTTCAGTTTTCTCGAGGCTTCTTACCAAGCGTATACAGGCGGTGCGGTGTACTACAATCCGGGCTTCAATCTATTGTTCAAGCTGGGAACCAACGATCTGTTCGAGGATTACAAGATCATTGGCGGTGTACGGTTTGGGCTCGATTTCGAAAGCAACGAGTACCTGTTAAGCTTCGAAAATCTGAAACACCGATTAGACAGGCAGATCATTTTCCACCGACAGGCCTATGAAAACTATGCTGACGATGGATCAGGCGTTTATTACCCGCTGAAAACACATACACACGAGTTGTTTTATTCCTTGCGTTGGCCGTTCACCCAAACTTTCGCCATCAAAGGGACTGCCTCGTTCCGTGATGACCGCACAGTATTCCTGACAGATAATGCACTTCCGCAATCCCGGACTTTGGCTAATTATCACCGCAACTGGGCAGGACTGAAGTTAGAAGCGATATTCGATAATACCCGTAAAATAGGGATCAATATACCTAGTGGGTGGCGTTATAAGGTCTTCGGCGAAACTTACTGGCAATTAAATGACGCATCCGACTTGTATGTGCTCGGTGCGGATTTCAGGCATTACCAAGTGATACATCGCAACCTGATTTGGGCAAGCCGTTTTGCCACCAGCACCTCGTTCGGACGTAGCCGGTTGCTTTATTATCTGGGTAGTGTGGACAACTGGATCACTTTTTTTAGGGATAAACCGGTATACAATGCTTCCGTAGCTGTTGACCACCAGGAAAACTATGCTTACCAAACTTTGGCTACCGATATGCGCGGGTTCATTCAGAACATCCGCAACGGGAACAACTTTGCCTTGATGAACAATGAAATACGTTGGCCTTTCATTCAATATTTCTCCAAATACCCGATGTCGAATTTCTGGTCGAGTTTGCAATTGGTTGGATTTTGCGATGTGGGTACTGCCTGGTCGGGCGTATCGCCTTTCAAGAAAACCAGCGCTTACGATTATGAGACCATCCCGGCAAGTGGAGAGGGTTCGGTAATAGTTACCATCGAAACCGGCCGCGATCCAATCGTATTCGGATATGGATTCGGCTTACGGGCACAACTACTTGGCTATTTCATGCGGTTTGACTGGGCATGGGGCGTCGAGAACAGGGTCATATTACCCTCGGTCTTCTATTTCTCCCTAAGTCTGGACTTTTAGTTTACAGCCTTTTTTCAAACCTTACCCTATCTTTCCTATTTGTTTAGCCAGGCCACCTTCCGATGTCTCCTTGTATAGACTTGGCAGGTCGTGACCGGTTTGACGCATGGTTTCCACTACCTTGTCGAAACTGATACGATGTACTCCGTCCGAAAGAGTTGAATATAAGTTGGCATCCAGAGCACGGACAGCAGCAAAAGCATTGCGTTCGATGCAGGGGATCTGTACCAGGCCGCATACCGGATCACATGTCAATCCGAGATGATGTTCGAGTCCCATCTCGGCGGCATATTCTATTTGCGCCACGCTTCCGCCGAATAACTGGTTGGCAGCAGCGGCAGTCATGGCGCAAGCTACGCCTATTTCGCCCTGACAACCAACTTGTGCTCCTGATATCGAGGCATTGGTTTTTACGATGTTGGCAATCAATCCGGCAGTAGCTAATGCTTTATGTATCTTGCTGTCAGGAAATTCATAGCTTTTGTATAGATGATACAGCACACCTGGAAGTACACCCGACGAACCACAGGTGGGTGCAGTAACAACCTCTCCTCCACCTGCGTTTTCTTCGGAAACAGCCAAAGCATAGGCATATACCAATGCGCGGCTTTTCAGTGAAGCCTTATATCCTGACGCCTTTACATGGTATGCCGAAGCCTTGCGTTGCAAGCCTAATCCGCCCGGCAAAACGCCTTCGTTTTCAAGGCCGCGTTGCACCGCCGCTTTCATCGTTTCCCACACTTCGGCAAGATACATCCAGATATCTTCGCCCTCTTCCTCAAGTACATATTCCCAATAAGTGCGTCCCTGTTGTTCACACCATATAAGAATATCCTGCATGGTAGAGAGGTCGTACATTTGCACGTTTTCCATACGTGCTTGCCCTTCCTCTACGATCTCACCACCGCCAATGCTGAAAAATACCCGACTGCCTGTCACGTTCCCGGTTTCGTCTATGGCTTCGAACTTCATCCCATTTGGATGGAAAGGTAGGAAAATTTTGGGCTCCCAAACGATTTCCACAGGGTATGGATACAGCGTTTTAATGATGGCCACATCGGTCAAATGGCCTTTGCCGGTTGCAGCCAGGCTACCATATAGCGTTACCCGGAATGAATCGGCTTGCGAGTAACCAATGAGGAACTGCTCGGCAGCAAACTTTGGTCCCATGGTATGACTGCTCGAGGGGCCAAGCCCGATTTTATATATATTGCGAATTGATTCCATAAAATAATGGTGGTTTAAGGGAGCGAAGATAGCGGAAATAAAAGATTTTCGCTAATATTGTAATTTCAATTATGAAGCAGATGATCAAGGTTTTTCTTGCTGTTACGGTATTGCTTTGCATACAATGTAAGGGCGAAAGTAATAAACGTGTTCACGAACAAGCCAGTGATGAAATCGCTGTAAAAAAAATGTCCGAAAATTTTATACAAATTACGGGGTATATTCACAACAGGGATCATTCGCCCAACACCACAGAACTACAAATAGAAATACCACATTTGTCAGGTGGCAAGGATTCAACAATCATCTCTCCCATCAGAGAAGATGAAACGTTTTATTTCGAATTTGAGTTGAATCAACCGCAAGATATCAGTATGAAACCGTATCTGCCCTCCTGGGATCTGGTCCCGGGCGATAGCCTGCACTTAGAACTTGATTTCAAAAATCTGATGGATGTCCGGTTATGGGTATATCCCAAAAAATCTGGAGCAAGTTTTTTTATGCATCGAACCAATGCTCCGGCTCAATGAAAAGTTAAGTAATCGACCATTGATGATCGTTATGATTTTCTGTTGTATTTCCTGAAAAAGCTTTTCCATTTCATCACCACTACGCCCCAAAATGCTTCGTTGAAAATACCGCCGCTCATCTTGGATGTTCCGGCGCTACGGTCGGTAAAGATGATGGGTACTTCAACCAGCTTGAAGCCAAACTTCCAGGCAGTGAATTTCATTTCGATCTGAAAGGCATAGCCTTTAAAATGGATACTTTCGAATGGGATTGTTTCAAGCACCTCGCGTTTGTAGCATTTGAACCCTGCCGTGGTGTCGCGTACTTTCATACGGGTGATCCAACGCACATACTTCGATGCACAATATGACATTAATACCCGTGACATGGGCCAATTAACCACGTTTACTCCCGTAATGTAGCGTGAACCAATGGCCACGTCAGCGCCATCTTCCACACATGCATCGAGCAAACGCACCAGGTCGTCGGGATTATGCGAAAAGTCGGCATCCATCTCGAAAATGTAATCATAGCCGTGTTCCAGCGCCCACTCGAATCCGGCAATATAAGCCGTTCCCAGTCCTTGCTTGCCGCTACGTTCGAGCAAAAAAAGCTGATCGGGATAATCGTTGCGCAATTGTTTTACAGTGCCAGCCGTACCGTCGGGCGAGTTATCATCTACCACCAACAGGTGAAAATCGCGTGGCAGGGAAAACACCCGGCGGATCATCCGTTCGATGTTTTCCTGCTCATTATAAGTGGGAATGATGATAACGCTTTTCATTGATAGATTGCTTTCAGACAACATGCTTCCGTACAAAAAATAAGCCAAAGGGTAAATTGCAATTGTTTTTCATTTTACCGGGGCAATGATACATGTTTGTTGTCTTTGTTAAAAAGGGCTTATAAGTTTGTTTATCTTTGCAAAGATGTTGGAATTTGCTGAAAGTTACAACATAAAAAATCATAAAATATTCAATTGGCGAGAACACAATGAAATATACGCTTCATTATCCGGAAAAGGTGTTGCAGGGAACCATCGGTCTACCGTCGTCCAAAAGCATCTCCAACCGTTTGTTGGTCATGCAGGCATTAAGCAGCAGCAGATTTTCCCTCAGCGGATTGTCCGACAGCGACGACACACAGGTATTACAACTCGGTTTACAGTTGGCTTCGGATATCATTGATATCGGACATGCAGGTACTTCGATGCGTTTTCTCACAGCGTATTTTGCTGCCACCGGACAGGTTAAGACGATTACCGGATCGGAACGTATGAAGAACAGGCCGATTGGCGATCTTGTTGATGCGTTGAACAAGTTGGGCGCTGGTATCCGTTACCTTGAAAAGGAAGGCTACCCGCCAGTGCAAACATCGGGTAACCCGCTTTCGGGCAATACTATTGAGATCAACGGAAACGTCAGCAGCCAATTTATCTCGGCCATGCTGCTGGTCGCCCCGGTATTACCCGATGGTCTTACCATCCGGATCGCAGGCAACTTAGTTTCGGCATCGTATGTCCGGATGACGCTGGAGTTGATGAAACGGTCAGGAGTGTCATCAAAGTGGGAAGACAACGTGATTATTGTTACCCATCAGGATTATCGATCGGAAGGGATGATCGCCGAACGTGATTGGAGCGCTGCTTCTTATTGGTACCAATTGGCTACGTTAACCGACAGAACTGAAATTCTACTCGAAGGCGTAACCAACAACAGTTTGCAAGGCGATGCCGTTATATCGCTCATGTCCGAGGCATTTGGCATTCATACGGAATATATGCCTGACGGAGCATCGCTAACCAAGCGCCGGAATGTATGCCTTTTCCTGGGATTAGATTTTATTAATGCGCCGGATATCGTGCAAACCATGGCAGTGACTTGTTGCCTGAATAATACTAAGTTCCGGTTTGCTGGGGTACAGACTTTACGGGTAAAGGAAACCGACCGGATTTCCGCTTTGCAGACTGAGTTATTGAAACTGGGGTATGTGATCAGGGAGGCGGAACCCGGCATTATCGAATGGAAAGGGGAACGTACTGACCCGCAGCAACAAATCAGTATTGCTACTTACCACGACCACCGCATGGCGATGGCCTTCGCCCCCGCAGCCATTCATTTTCCAGGCTTACAAATTGAAGACCCCGGAGTGGTGAGTAAATCCTATCCAAATTTTTGGAATGACTTACAGAAAGTAGGATTTGTAATTGAGTAGGGTTGTTCGACGTAGCGTTAAAAGCAAGGCTTTCGCCTTGCACATGTAGAAAGCAGGAGTTTTCTTTTTAGCACGACGAAGTCTGGAGACTTCGCCGAACAACGATTCGGATATCATTTTTACACCTGTATACTTCTTACATTTTACTTTTTCCCTTTTCCCTCTTCCGGTTTTGGCAACAGTGGTGGCAAGCTTTGCGATTTTACTTTTTTCTGTATTTCTATCTGCTTGACAAATAACATGGGTGATATACACGAAACCTGTACCGAACCTGATTCGGCGCCACAAATTCCGGTAAAATAGCCATTTTCGTTTCCGGCTGCTCCTATTTGCGAAAACATGGCCAACGGTGTGCCCACCAGATCAACGCCACGCACCAGTTCGTCAGGACGTCCGTCGGCATATACACGGTATACTTCATTGGGTGTTACATTAAATGCATTGGGCGAATAACGGCCGGTTTGTGTGAAGCCGCCGGTGACACTTACAAAGTAATACCCGTATTCTTTCGATTGGTTTTTGAGTTCATCCTTCAACGCCTGCCGCAGTTCCTTCTCGCTTTTTGGTTGTGACGATTCGATGATCAGGTTCGATTGCCGTGTTACAGGATTCAGTCCCGGCGAAGCACGTCCATGCCCGTTCGATGCAGGAAATCCTTCGATGGGTACGCGCGACATCAGGAATCCTTTCAGTATGCCGTTTTCCACCAGCGTTACCTTTTGCCCCTTCACACCTTCGTCATCATAGGCATAATATCCGTTGATTTCGCGGCCCTTGTATTTGTTGACGGTAGGATCCATGTACACATTGAAGAATGAAGGTAGTACCGGCTCCCCTATCTTTTTCTTGAAAGTCTGGCCGTCGGTTTCCTGACGCATGCGCTGTCCCTCTACACGGTGCCCGAATATTTCGTGGAAGAACACACCCGATGCTTCGGGCGACAACAAGGCAGGACCCGAAAATGCTTCAACTACAGGGGCAACCTTTAGTTCCTTCAATTTATCTACAATCTGCTTTGCTTCTTTGATAATCTCTTTATCCGATGGCAAGTGACTGGTTGTTAGTGCAAACCACGATTTGTGAAGCGGGAGTTCCATCCCGTCGTCGGCTTTCACCATCGCACCAATGTTTAGGGTAATGTATACCATATTATGGGCTATTTCGGCGCCTTCGGACGATACGTAATATTTCCGCACCGTCTGGGCGCTGATGGAAGCCCACCCGTCAATAACATCGTCCGATTGTTTGAACACAGCAGAATACTCCTTGAGCTTTCCTTCCCAATCCTTGCGGTTGAACTTGGTATGTGCGTCCGCTAACGTCGGCTCATAATACTTAACAGGCTGTTGTTGCGTGTAATCGGCCGACATGTCTTCTTCCTTCACCTTCACTGCCACGTTCGACCTTACTTTCTCGAAACGGTCGACAGCATTTTTCTGCGCCTGGTCAGTCATCCACCAGATACATTGCCTGATGGCATCTTCCGAATCCTCGATGGGAAGATAAGCCGGCTCGGTACGGTTGGTCATGTTTGTTTCCCGTAGCTGGTGGTAATTGTCTACTTCGTAGTTGCCCACACGTACCATGGGTGTAAAAATACGGTTATGTGATGCTCTCGAATAAACCAAACTGCCGAGCGTCGCTCGTACGGTTTCCGATTTGGTTTCATCTACACGGTAACTGATGAAATACGGGACATCGAGCGTGCCTGCACGTTGCTCAAAGCCGGTCATTTCGCGCTTCAATTCGTCCTTAAGGATATCCAGCAATTTGTCTTGCGCTGAAACAATGCAAAACGGATAAATAAAAAGTGCGGCAAATATGATGTAACGAATGATTTTTCGAGTATCTTTAAACATTTTTTAAAGGGATTTGTTATACCTATGATCGGATTGGCTAAAATAATTCCGCCGACCGAACAAAAGTAAATATTTAAACTAAAATTTCCCACTGGAATAATCAAATTCCACGGATTAACCAAACTAAACAATGATGAAGCCATCAACCATTTTTACATTTCTCGGCGGAGCAGCATTGGGTGCATTGGTAGCCATGTTGCTGGCACCTGAGAGCGGACGTAAAACCCGAAAAAAAATAAAACGTAAGTTGAAAAAGCGCGGTATTGATTTAAGTACTGATGAATTGAGCGAACTCATCAACCACTTCAAGCACGGACGTGCCAAGAAGACGATTGGAAACATTTTTGATTAGATCAAATTTATAAATTAAAAAATCATGAAAGCATCCTCATTTTTCACATTTTTAGGCGGCGCTACCTTAGGTGCTATAATCGCACTGTTGGTAGCTCCTGATAAGGGATCGAATACCCGTAGGGAACTCCGGCGCAAGCTGAAAGAACATGGTATCGATTTAAGTAAGGAAGAGTTAAATGAATTGATCGGCCGCCTCAGGCATAAAAAACAAGCAAAAGAGGCTACCGACATAACTGAGTAAATCACTATTTTGTCCGGGATACAGGCAGCCTGTATCCCGATTATTTCAAATATGCACACATTTATGAGTAAATCTTCTCCCGGGAAATACAGGACTTTCATCAAAGATGGCAAAGAATACCTGAATACCCGATACGACCTGTTACGGTTAGAATTGCTCGAAAAAATATCTTCCGTGATCTCGCTGCTGATCATGGTTATGGTGGCGTTGATGCTGATAAGTTCTATATGGATTTATATTTCTTGCATTTTGATCGTATTGATGGAAAAAGCCTTCGGAAGTTTCATCCCTGCTTTTATGGTAATGGGAGGCGTTAGTGTTGTGGCTTTAGTAGTAGTTATCCTTTTCAAGGATCAAATCATTCTTAACCCTTTAATTCGTCGTTTCAGTAAAATACTGTTCGATGACGCTATTGAAGAAGATGATGACGAAGATAAAGAAGACAAAGATGATGAAAAAACAGAATGACCTCAGATACAGCCAAATTTCCACCCTTGCAGAAATCCGTGCTGAAAAAGAACGGTTACGCTGGAAAATTAAAAAGCAGGAGAAGAAACTGGGACGCGATTGGGAACGGATCGAAGAAGGGTGGCGGATTGTGAATAAAATAGCAGGATGGGCCAGCAGTTTGATTTCATCAGCATCTATGCTGGGTAGTGTTGAAATTGGATACAAACTTTTGTCACATTTCTTTTCGAAAAAGAAAAAACAAAAATTATCCAAACTGGGAAATAACTTTTAAGCTTTTTACCGTTTGTGGGGGACGATATTGTTTTTTATTCTGCGGATTTACCTACATTTGCATCCTCAATAAAGTAAACACAATGGATTTAAAACAATTAGTCCGTCCCAACATTTGGAACCTGAAGCCATATTCGTCTGCGCGTAACGAATTTAAAGGTGAAGCATCTGTATATCTCGATGCGAATGAAAACCCGTATAATTTGCCGCTCAACCGTTATCCGGATCCGTTGCAATGGAAAGTGAAAGAAAAGATTGCAACACTGAAGGGAGTGGACAAGGAACAAATATTCCTCGGCAACGGTAGTGATGAACCTATCGACTTAGTATTCCGTGTGTTTTGCGAACCTGCTACGGACAATGTGGTGGCCATTGATCCTACCTATGGTATGTACCAGGTAGCTGCCGGCATCAACGATGTGGAATATCGTAAAGTATTGCTCGATGAAAATTTCGGTTTCTCGGCCGAAGAGTTGCTCCGTACAACGGATGAACACACAAAACTTATTTTCCTGTGTTCGCCGAACAACCCGACAGGTAACAGTTTGGACCGCACTCAAATCATCAAAACCGTCGAAAATTTTTCCGGCATTGTCATTATAGATGAAGCCTATATTGATTTTTCATCGCAACCTTCATTACTCAGTGAGTTGAAGCGTTACCCTAACCTGATTGTTTTCCAGACATTCTCGAAAGCGTGGGGCAGTGCGGCTGTCCGTCTGGGAATGGCTTTTGCCGCACCGGAGATCATCGCCCTCATGAGCAAGGTGAAATATCCGTACAACATCAACCAACTGACCCAAGGCTACGCTTTGCAGATGCTGGAAAAAGCAAGACAAGTGAACGACTGGGTAAAGATTTTGTTGCAGGAACGCGACACGCTGCAAAACCAACTTTTGCAAGCTGCCTGTGTGGAAAAGGTATATCCTACCGATGCAAATTTCCTTCTCATCAAAGTGCCCGATGCAAACGCTATTTACCATCATTTGGTGAAAAAAGGGATTATTGTACGTAACCGGAGTACCATATCGCTATGTGGCAACTGTCTCAGGGTTACGGTAGGAACTCCTGCCGAAAACGAGGCATTAGCAAACGCATTAAAAAGCATTTAAGCCTTCCCTCTAAGGACATAAGTTGAGATTATCGTTCAATATATCAAAAATATGTCGTATTTTTGCCATAATTTTGTCTGTTATATCTATTTTAGTATTTTTGCTTCCTGAAAAAATAAAAACATGTCTAAAAGGATCTGTACCTTAACTATACTTTTATTAATATTGTGTTGGTTCCATGTGGATGCCCAGTACAATAGAAGATATAGGGTATATGAAATACACGGGGGCATTGGCGCGGCTAATGTTTTTGGGGACCTCGGTGGTGCTGCTACCAGGGATAATTGGTATGGGATAAAAGATATTCAGTTTTCTCAAACCCGTCCCACCATATATGTGGCTGGCCGCATGGACATCAACGAACAATTTTCCGGGAAATTGAATCTGTTTGCCGGCATAGCAGCCGGAAACGATAAAGGGTCGATCAATGATGCACGGCATTATTCTTATCGTGCATGGATGTTTGAACTTTCGGGACAAATCGAATGGAATTTCTTGCGTATGAACGACTGTATCGGCACTTTGATGGCACAAAGAAGAGGCCGCAGAGGCGCTCACATGATGACCAAAGCATATGTATTTGCCGGAGCCGGAGCATTTTATTCAATGCCCGAACTTGATACACACGGCGGTGAGCTTATTCCGGGCGAATACACCAAAAACCATACACTTGGATTGGCACTCCCGGTTGGGTTAGGTATCCGATCCGATATCAGTCCGTTTTGGGGTGTAGGTTTGGAGATAGGCCGGAGGTTCACCACATCCGATTATCTCGACGGGATTTCCACCGATTGGTCGAAGGCAAAAGATACCTACTATTTCACCACCCTGCATGCCATCTATAAGATACAACTCGCGGGAGGAAAGAGAAAACCGGTACGTCCGAATAGGAGCAGACGTTAATGAATATAACATAAACCAATCATCAAACAATAAAACGAAACTATTTACGTTTCGTTTTTTGATTTCCGGACAATTTCAAATAGGGTAGATACGAAAAAATTGAGATTAGTTAGATATACGATTATCGGATGTGTGATGGGGGTGCTGATGAAACCATTAGCCGTTTGCGGACAAGTTTTTCATCCGAATACGGATGGTGGTTTGTTCGGGGGCGTATCTTATTACCTGGGTGATATCAATCCGCGAAAACAGTTTTATGATCCCGGCATGTCGTTCGGGGCATTGGTAAAACACAATTTCACCGAGCATCACAGTTTGCGTTTCAATGTATTTTATGGTAAAATAAAAGGGAACGATCTGGATTTCAAAAATGATTATCAAAAAACAAGGGCACAAAATTTCGAGACTTCGTTGGTCGATTGCCAGGTCGGGTATGAGTTCAATTTCTTACCATACATCATCAACCGGCGGACGAAAGCGCATACGCCTTACATCTTTGCCGGGCTTGGTTACTCGTTTGTTTTATCGTCAACAACCAATAGCGCTGCCAACCATGTAACCATACCTTTCGGTGTAGGATATAAATACCGTATCACCGAGGTGATCGGGATCGGATGCGAGTGGGGTATGCGTAAAACTTTTACCGATAAGCTGGATGGTGTACTGAATCCCGGACCGGACGGTTCGTATTCTTCGTCGCACAACAACGATTGGTATTCGTTTGCCGGGGTGTTCGTTACTTTCCGGATATTTGAACAAAGTTTTATCTGTCCTGCCATCAAGGAACAAAATGTCTATAAATGATTTATAAAGACAAGATTGATATGGATAATCTGCCTGTGCATGTTGCCGTTATCATGGACGGTAACGGGAGGTGGGCCAAAAAGAAGGGTAACCAACGAATTTTTGGGCACAAGAATGGTGTGACGGCTGTCCGCGAAACGGTGGAGGCCGCTGCTGAGATGGGAATCCGCTTCTTGACTTTGTATGCTTTTTCCACTGAAAACTGGAACCGCCCCAAGATGGAGGTCGATGCACTCATGTCGTTGCTGGTTTCGTCGTTGCATGACGAAACGCCCACCCTCATGAAAAACAATATTTCCCTTGCAGCCATCGGCGACATCAACCGCTTGTCGAGCAACGTATCCAAGCAATTGATGGCTGCCATCGAAAAAACATCACACAATACAGGTTTAAAGTTGATCCTGGCGTTGAATTATAGTGGACGCTGGGAAATACTCGATGCAGTGAACCGGATCAAGGCTGATACCACTTCAGGAAAATTGGATAAATCCATTACCAGCGAAATTTTTTCTTCTTATTTGAATACCCAAAATATACCCGACCCCGAATTACTGATCCGCACCAGCGGCGAATACAGGGTTAGCAATTTCCTGCTGTGGCAGATTGCTTATTCCGAACTGTATTTTACACCAACGTTGTGGCCCGATTTCCGTAAAGACGATTTCTATAAGGCTATTGTCGATTACCAAAAAAGGGAACGGCGGTTCGGCAAAACAAGCGAGCAGTTAAATCATTATGAACAAACAGAAAACCAATAATATGTTGCAAAAAGTAACGCTTTGTTTCATTTTTTTCTCGTCTATTCTTTCCCATCATCTGTTTGCGCAGGAGCCGGATTATTCGAGTTATCCGGTAATGGATTATTCCAACGCCCAGGAATACGTCATTGGCGGAGTTAAAGTGACGGGTATCAAATTTATGGACACCAATGTCCTGGCCAGTATGTCGGGCTTGGATGTCGGGCGGAAAATCACTATTCCCGGTGACGACATTACCAAGGTGGTAGATAAATTCTGGGAACAGGGTTTGTTTTCAGATGTAAAGGTAATTGCTGAAAAGATAGAAGGCAATGTGATTTACCTTGAAATCGTGCTCCGTGAACGTCCGCGTCTGTCAAGACTAGTCATTGAAGGAGTGCGCAAAGGTGAGGTAAAGGATTTAAAAGAAAAAATAAACGTCAGACCGGGAAACCAGGTTACCGAAAACACCTTGAATAACATTAAAACCATTATCACCAAGCATTATCGTGAAAAAGGATATTACAATGTCTCTACCGAATTTGTCCAAAAGAATGACACTTCAGCGGTTAACAGGGTATCGCTGAAAGTGATCATCGACAAACAGTCGAAGGTAAAAATCGCTGAGATAGATTTTATCGGAAATCAGGATTATAAAGACAAACGCCTGCGTAGGGTCATGAAAAAGACCAAGCAGATGAAGTGGAATTTCAATATCTTCAAAGGTAAGAAATATGTGGTTTCCAACCTGAAAGAAGACCGGAATAAAATGGTTGAATTTTACAATAAAAACGGATACCGCGATTTCAAGATCATCAACGATTCCATTACTTTTGTGAAGGATAACCGTGTAGTGTTGCACATGCGTGTGAGCGAAGGTCAAAAATATTATTACCGCAACATCACCTGGGTAGGGAATACGAAATACACTACTGACATTTTAAACAGGGCATTACGATATAAGAAAGGAGATATTTATGACCAGATTGGTTTACAGAAACGCTTGAACATCGATGAAGATGCCGTAGGATCATTGTATACCGATAATGGGTATCTTTTTTCTCAAGTTACCCCTGTAGAATTACGTATCGATAATGATTCTGTAGATGTGGAAATACGCATCCATGAAGGAGAACAGGCGACCATCGATCGTGTGATGATCCGGGGTAACAACAAAACCAACGAACATGTGGTACGCCGTGAGTTGCGTGTCCTTCCGGGCGACTTGTTCAGCAAATCGCTTATAATGAGGGATGTCCGCGAGTTGGCCACACTGGGCCATTTCAATCCTGAAAAATTGCAGCCCAATATTGAACCGAATACGCAAAATGGAACGGTTGATATAACCTACGTGTTGGAGGAAAAGGCAAATGACCAATTGGAATTATCTGCCGGTTTTGGGGGGGGTATGTTTATTGGCCGTGTCGGTGTACGGTTTAATAACTTTGCTGCCAGCCGTATATTCGATCCGAAAGCATGGCGGCCTGTACCGTCAGGTGACGGGCAAACACTCGGCCTATCGCTCCAATCCAACGGACGGTATTACCAATCGTATAATATCACTTTTGTGGAACCCTGGTTAGGCGGCAAACGTGCCAATTCTTTCTCAGTCTCGCTTTACCATTCGAAAATGACCAACCGTTCGTATTATTGGAAAACGGAAGGTTCCGACCAGTATTACAAATCAAGTGGGGTTACCGTTGGATTGGGAAGACGGTTGAAATGGCCGGACGACTGGTTCTCTCTTTCCACCGATGTATCATACATGCGTTATAAAGTGCAGGATTGGGAAGGTCGTGGATACTATAGCCTTGGATTCAAAAACGGCACATCAAATAATATCAACTTTGGTATCACATTAGCGCGTAATTCGCAAGACCAGCCCATTTATCCACGTCAGGGATCGAATATATCTTTAAGTTTGCATTTGACTCCTCCTTGGTCGTTATTCAACAATCTCAATTATAGTTCGGCAACCCAGGCAGAAAAATATAAATGGATCGAGTATCATAAATGGGTATTCAAGGCAGCATGGTATCTCAATGTGGTGGATAAGCTGGTATTGGCCACCCATTACCAGTTTGGTTACCTGGGCAACTACCAGAAGAAGACCGGATATTCTCCATATGAAGGATTTGATATGGGAGGATCGGGTATGCAGGGATATCAAATGTATGGCATAGAAATTGTTCCTATGAGGGGGTATAGCGATGGATCCTTGACTCCTTATGCACCACCCGAAGCCAGCAAAGATATGTCTTTCAGGAAGGCGAATATCTATACAAAGGCCAACATGGAGTTGCGTTACCCGGTAATTATGCAGCCTGCGTCGACCATCTATGTGGTAGCTTTTGCCGAAGCAGGTAATGCATGGTACGATTTCAAAACATACAGTCCCTTCGACTTGAAGCGCACGGCAGGTATCGGCGTTCGGGCCTTCCTCCCGATGTTCGGGATGTTGGGAATTGACTGGGGATATGGATTCGACCGCGATGCACAAGGCGGAGGCCGGAAAGGGGAATTCCAGTTCATTCTTGGGCAACAGTTCTAAGAACCCCAACGTTAGTGTTAGAAGAATTTGATTTCAAAAGATAAATAAAGTTTCAAACAAGTAAAGAAGTTTAAGATGAAAAAGATATTCATGATAGGAGTATTGGCCGTGTTTGCGGTGATACCTGCAGTAGCGCAAAAGTTCGCTTTTGTGGATACCGAATATATTCTTAATAATATCCCCGCTTACAAATCGGCGCAGGGACAAATCGATAAATTGTCGGCAGATTGGCAAAAAGAGATCGAAACGCAATATAGCGAGATCGAGAAGTCGTATAAGAATTATCAGGCTGAAAAAGTGATGCTTTCGGATGATATGAAAAAGAAACGTGAAGACGAGATCATCAAAAAGGAACAGGCAGTGAAAGACCTGCAAAAGAAATATTACGGCCCCGAAGGCGAATTGGCCAAAAAACAACAAGAGTTGGTAAAGCCGATACAGGATGAAGTATTCAAAGCAGTCAAGGAAATGGCTGTTGAAGGCGGTTATGCGGCCATATTCGACACCTCGGCCGACGCAAGCATACTGTATGCCAATCCTAAACAGGACAAAAGCGATGAAGTTCTTGAAAGGTTGGGATATAAGAAATAAATATCTATTTTTGCACCTAAATTTTAATATACCCTTTAGAAAATGAAAAACATACTCAAATTAGTATTCGTAGTAGCCCTCGTTGTTGTTTGCACTCATAAAGTTTCTGCACAAACACCAAAGTTTGCTTATATCAACATGCAGGAATTGATCACTTCCATGCCCGAACATGATTCAGCGATGGTGAAAATGCAAAAATTCACAAAAGACTTGGAAAAAGGATTGGAAGAAATGAGCGTTGAGCGAAACAAAAAGTATGAGGATTGGGCAAACAACAATAAAAACTGGACGGATTTAGTTCGTAAATCAAAGGAACAGGAACTACAATCAATGAATGAAAGAATCCAGATGTTTCAGGAAAATGCACAACAAAGCATGGAAGAACAGAATGCCAAGTTATTACAACCTATTTTGGATAAAGCGAATAAAGCTGTAGAAGCCGTAGCCAAGGAACAAGGGATTACCTATGTGTTATCCAGTCAAGCCCTGGTGTTTAAATCAATAGACTCAAAAGACCTGTTGCCCGCAGTGAAGCAGAACCTGGGTATCAAGAAATAAAAATATACATTTCTTTTTCATGGAAAAACACGAGCCGTCATGGTTCGTGTTTTTTTGTTAGTATCTGAAAAGAAACTACCTTTGTTCCTGTTTTTGGTTTGGATGATTCTATCCGGGATCATCCGTGAAAAGGGAACCAGGTGCAAATCCTGGACAGACCCGCTGCTGTAAGTTCCAACAAAAATCTCCGGATAATACTCAACCCACTGGAAATTATTTCCGGGAAGGTGTCCGGGAGATGGAACAAGTCAGAAGACCTGCCAAAGCAAGTTAATAATCATAGCTTTCGAGGGTTAAAGCATGGATAGTAGTTTCAAGTTCCAGGTTTCAAGTTCCAGATTTCAGGTTTTGCTTATTTTCACTTTCACCACGTGTATGAAAGTGTTGGCGCAAGATATTGCCCCGGAGATAGAACCAATCAGGAAAGACAGCATACAGGAGGTAGTTATTTCCGGGATGCGGCCTACATACAATCTTTCATCACCCACACCTGTACAAAGCCTCAAAGGTCGAGACCTGGAACGGGTTAATAGCCTGTCGATCGCCGATGCACTGCGTTACTTTTCGGGTATGCAGGTGAAGGATTATGGCGGTATCGGCGGACTGAAAACAGTGAACATCCGGAGCATGGGAAGCCACCACGTTGGTGTGTTCTACGATGGTATTCAACTTGGTAATGCGCAAAACGGAGTGGTTGATCTTGGCAAGTTTTCGCTGGACAACATGGAGGCCATCGACCTGTACAATGCACAGAAAAGCGACATTTTCCAGTCGGCAAAAGATTATGGCTCGGCTGGAACTATATACCTGACTACCATCAAACCTAAGTTTACCGGGGACGAACGAACCAAACTGAAAGCTCAATACCGGACGGCTGCTTTCGAAGGCCTTGAAACACCATTCATATACGGGCTTACCAATCCATCTTTTCTCTGGCAACAAAAGCTAAATGATCAGGTAAGTAGTACCGTGAGCGCCGAATGGATCAACTCCAACGGGAAATACCGTTTCGAGGAACGCATGTTCAATAACGACGGTAGTGTGGCTTACGATACCATTGAGATTCGTAAAAATAGTGACATTAATGCTTTCCGTGCAGAAGCCGGATTAACCGGACAACTTGATGGTGGCGAATGGTGTGCAAAGGCGTACTTCTACGATTCGGACCGTGGAATGCCTGGCGCTACGGTCAGGAATGTTTCGTGGAGAAATCAACGGCTTAGTGACCGTAATTTTTTCGTACAATCATCATTCAAGAAAATAATCGGAAACCGTTACGACTTTAAAGTCAACGGAAAATACGCGTACGATTACACACATTTCATTGGTAAAGATTCGGGAAAGGAGTATGACAACGAGTATCAGCAGAAAGAGTTTTATTTTTCGGTCATCAACATGTACCAGGTCATGCCTGTGTGGAAAGTGACTTTTTCTACCGATTTCCAATATAATAAAATGGATGCCAACCTGGTCAATTTCTCATACCCGCAACGTTATACCGGTATGGCTGCGCTTGCTACAGCATTTGATTTCGATCGGCTGAAAGTACAGGCAAGCGTTCTGGGGACTTTTGTATACGAGGAGGTGAAGAAGAATGCTGTCGCACCCGATAGGAACGTTTTTACACCGGCTGCTTTTGTTTCATATCAACCGTTCGCAGATGAAGAACTCCACCTTCGTGCCTTCTACAAAAGAATATTCCGGATGCCTACCTTTAACGACCTGTATTATACACTCATCGGAAATCACATCCTAAAACCCGAATATTCTACACAATATGATGCAGGCATCACTTACGAACGGTTATTCAAACAATCATGGTTTAACCGGATCAGCATTCAGACAGATGCCTATTATAACCGGATCACCGACAAAATCATCGCCGAGCCGGGCGGACAGCAGTTTCAATGGATGATGCTCAATCTCGGCAAAGTGGACATACTTGGCGTGGATGTTGCCGCCGACGCAGGATGCCGCGCAGGACAGATATATATCAATACCCGGTTGAATTATACCTGGCAACAAGCCCAGGATAATACCGACCCGACGGACGAATTCCAAGGCGATCAAATTCCTTATATACCTTGGCACAGTGGTTCGGCAATTGTGAGCGGCAGCTATAAATCGTGGAATATCAATTACAGTTTTATCTATGTTGGTGAACGGTATTCTTCGGCAAATATTCCGCAAAATCACCTTCAACCCTGGTATACCAGCGACGTGTCTATTGCCAAACAATTCGAAAGCAAATCATTCAAATTTAAGGTCACTGCCGAAGTCAACAACCTGTTGAACCAGTATTATGCGGTCATCGCATGTTACCCAATGCCCGGACGTAACTACCGGTTGACTTTGACGCTTAATCTTTAACCTTATCCCGATCATGAAAAATAAATCATATATCCGAACAACGATCATTACACTGATCACCATATATATCTTCTATTCTTGCCGGGAAGATCCCGTCATTATAGATACGGTAATAACACCTACAGCCGGTGTCACCGGTTTTTATCTGCTCAATGAAGGTCTTATGGGACTCAATAATGCATCGCTCGATTTTTACGATTACAAAAAAAATGAATACCAGCGGAATATTTACGGATCGATGAACCCTACGGTAGTTAGGGGATTGGGCGATACAGGCAATGACCTGCAAATATATGGCACCCGGTTGTATGCCGTGATGAATGGTTCGAACCTGGTGGAAGTGATGGATGCCGTAACGGCGGAGCATATCACCAGCTTCGAGGTTGTCAATAGCCGTTATATTGCATTCCACGGCGGGAAGGCTTATGTGAGCGCTTACGTAGCGCCAGTGGAGTTTTCGCCCGATGCACAACGCGGAGCTATTTACGAGTATGATACGCTTCATTATAAGCGTCTGCGCGAAGTAGTTGTAGGTTATCAACCCGAAGAAATGGCTATTGTGGGTAACAAGCTGTACGTGGCCAACTCTGGTGGATACCGTTTCCCGGATTATGACAATACCGTATCAGTGGTCGATTTGGAAACATTTACCGTGTTGTATACGATTGGCGTGGGTAACAACCTGCACCACATTGAGGCGGATGCAGACGGCGATTTATATGTTAGTACGCGCGGCGATTACTATAACGAAACTTCTAATCTGTATGTCATCGATACCAAAGTCGATCAGGTAAAAAAAACATTCAATATACCGGCGTCCAGTTTGTGCATCAGTGGCGATTCACTGTATGTATGCAGTGTGGAGTGGAGCCACGATAAAGCTTCCAATACTGTTTCTTATGCTATTATCAACACCAAAACCGAAGATGTGGTCAATCGTAATTTTATCACCGATGGGACGGATAAGAATATCAAAATCCCTTACGAGTTAGCTGTCGATCCGGTGTCGAAGGATATTTATATTACTGATGCCGGAAGTTATGTCAAACCTGGAAAGCTATACTGTTTCGACCGTGAAGGCAAGATGAAATGGGATGAACCGCGTACTACCGGTGATGTTCCTGCACATATTGTGTTTTTGAAGAAATGATAATATCTGGTTCAATGTCGTTTAGTTAATCGCATTCTTATAGGAGGACAAAAATGCTAATGACATAATGTGAGAATCTCAACAGATGTCTCCATTCTGCATGCTGCGCAAGCTCCAGTCGACATGTCGACTAAGTGTACGAGGTACGAGTACACGCATGGAGACATCTCTTCTGGGTTTGAATAATTTTTCGCATTCTTTAAGCTATTGAACGCTTTTGCATGACCTGCAAGCAAGGTTTGAAAATAAAATACACTTGCAGGCGCCCAGCAAGTGTATTTTTATTTTGTGACATACTTGCAGGCTTCCTGCAAATGTGTTTCCTGTTTTGCAACGGCTTTGCATGAACCCTGCAAAGCTGTTGCAATTTTTGGAAAGGGTTGCATGAACCCTGCAAGTATGTTTCTATTCTGCGACAGGATTGCAGGAGCCCCGCAAAACTGTTGCATTTTTTGAAAAGGTTTGCAGGCGCCCTGCAAGGATGTTTCTATTTTTATGATAAATGCGCAGGAAAGGTTGTGAAGTGTGTTTATTTCGGCGGACCGAAAGTGGAAATTCCTTCTGCCAGATTGATTAGGTCTTCGTCAATAGCCTTATGCATTTTAACAGTCTTGTTCAAGGGTACTTGTACTATTTCGTCATTAACAAGGCCTATCATGATACATTTCTGGTTATCGAGCAGCGCTTCAATGGCTGCGGCGCCCATGCGGCTAGCGATTACGCGGTCTTTTGCACTGGGTGAACCGCCACGTTGGATGTGTCCAAGAATGGATACGCGCATATCGAATTGAGGAAATTCCGGTTTCAATATTTCGGCAATTTCCATGGTACTACCTTCTTCAAGACCTTCAGCGACAAGAATGATACTTGATTTGTTCTTGCGGGCGCGTTCAGCCAGGAACCTACGTGCTTTTTCAATCTGGTTCTTTTCTTCCGGTATCATAATGATCTCAGCGCCACAAGCAATACCGCTATTGATTGCCACAAAACCGGCTTCACGTCCCATAACCTCAACAAAGAAAATACGGTTGTGTGAACTCGCCGTATCACGTATTTTGTCTACAGCCTCTACCACTGTATTTAATGCAGTGTCGAAACCAATAGTATAATCCGTACCAAACAAGTCATTATCAATGGTGCCGGGGATCCCGATAAACGGAATATCGAACTCGCTGGACATGATGTTGGCGCCTGTAAATGAACCATCGCCGCCGATAACTACTACCGCATCAATGTTAAAACGTTTCAGTTGCTCGAATGCTTCTTTTCTACCATCGTACTCACGGAACCGTTTACTCCGGGCAGTCAATAAGAATGTACCGCCTTTCTGGATAATACCGCTCACAGTTTCCGAATTCATCGGGATAATATCGCCTTCGATCATCCCCTCGTATCCTCTTTTGATGCCAAACACTTCCACGTCGTTGTTGATGCCGGCACGGGTTACCGCGCGGATTGCAGCATTCATACCGGGAGCATCACCTCCGGATGTCAGTACGCCAATGCGTTTAATTTTTGCCATGATAATATGTCTTTTTACTTTTCATTACTGCGATTTTCATATACTAAATTTATGCCAATTTTATCATCTGTGTGTTATTTTATCATTAATTATTCTGTTCTTGTAAATGAAACAAGCATTTATGAGAAAATGTTGATTGGAAATGATATAGGAAAAATCAGTTGAAAATTTTGATATCATAGTAATATGGATGGTATCGCTATGCTTTTTCAATCGAGTAGGAGAAACGGGATTAATTCCCGTTTCGACCTCTCACACCACCCGGCATACCGTTCGGTACCAAGGCGGTTCCTTACTTACGATACAATTTTACGGTAGCAATCCATTAGAAAAGGGTAGTTTGCCCGT
>JAVBSH010000117.1:0-51015 GCA_031547085.1 Bacteroidales bacterium | reverse complement strand
GACGGTGATCAATGCTACTCCTTTGGCTACGGCGCTTACTTTACCCGATTTGTCCACCGTTGCTACGGCGTTGACGCTGCTTGCCCATGTCACATTCTTGTTGGTTACATCGTCGGGAACAACGGTTGCGATGAGTGTCGTTTCCGTTCCGGTATCCATCGCAAGTTTCGTATGGTCGAGCGTCACACCGGTAACAGGAACGCTGACCGTTACCAAACAACTGTCTTTGAAACCGCCTTCGCGGGTAACTGCTACAATATAAGCTTCTCCGGCCGCAACCGCTGTTATTTCGCCATGGTTGTTCACTGTTGCTATATCCGCATTACGGCTCAGGAAGCTGATCCGTGTATCGCCGGCATCATCAGGCAATACATTTGCGGTGAGTGTTTCGCTGCCGCCCACGTTCAATGCCAATTCTTTGGGTGACAACCTGATTCCGGAAACTTTCGTCTGCGGGGCTATACCTGCGAATTTCAACAACGGGTAGCGTCCGTCGAGCAACAGCCACACATCGGTATCCCAATCCTTGGTGGAATAATTCGTTTTGGCAGCGCCGACAACCAAAGTGGTATCCTTCCAGTTTCCGGCAGTAGTGAAAAACACGGGTGTTTTGAAATTACCTTGATCCGTGGCAATACCATACTTTTTGTCTTCGTATGGAATATAAGAAGCAAAAGTACGGTAGACAGTACTCCAGGCCGGACCGAACAGACCATTGAAATTGATGGTCCCGGAACCTTCGGTAGACACATTGCTATCCGAAAAACTATTCACCACGTTTACCAAACGATCGCCACTGAAGGCGCCGATATTTTTGGTTTTTGCCGTGCTCTTGGCAGCGCTCACCTTGCCGGAAGCATAGCTGTTGAGCGAAGCGAGCGCCGCTCCCGAATAGGCGGCAAATCCGCCGATCGTATTGATATTTCCCAGGGTATCGTTGGAAACAACATCACCCGATGCATAACAGTTCCGAATGACGGCGCCCCAGTTGTTCGCTACAAATCCTCCGGCATATTTTGATCCGGTTGTCTTTTCACCTTTGCTGCCCTGGCTGATGGTTACATTCCCGGTAGCAAAGCTTTCGCTGATGCAAAGCTGATCACCTCCTGTAATATAACCGACCAAACCGCCGGTATTTTCACGTCCTTCCACATGAATGGAGGAATACAGCCGATAGAAGTTGCCTTTTGCAGTCAGATATCCCACCAAACCGCCGGTACTGCTGCCGGGATACTCATTGCGGATACTGCCGTCGGTAGCATGACAGTTGTTAAACTGCGGCATCCCTCCGGTAACGCTTAGGTTGATCTGTCCCACCAATCCCCCGGCGCTCCGGGTAGTGGTATGCAACACCGGTTTGGCCGACGAGTTGGTCAGGACAAAACATTTACAGTTGGTAGCATATACATACCCGACCAGACCTCCTAAAGCAGTGAATTGTCCGCCATCCTTGAGCAGAGACTTAGCCGTTACCTCCGCCGAACAACGGTCGATGGTAATACCTCTTTCCACCATGCCGATCAATCCTCCCATATAGAGATAGGTAGCGGTTTCGATGCTATCGCCAAAAATAGTCACATTGGTGGCATGGCAATTATTGACAACCACGGTCGAGTCGCCGGTGTGGCCTGCCAGTGCGCCGGCGTAAAAACGTTGGCTCGTTCCGTGTATTGCATAAGCATTATTGGCATTGATGGCGCAATGGTCGATACGGATATTTTTCAACACCGCTTTGCCGTCCACCTGCCCGAACAACCCGCAACCCCTCGATGCGCCCAGGGTGCGCGGCACGTATTCGTACAACCGGTAGTTGCGTACCGTATGGCCTTTTCCGTCAAATACGCCTTTGAAAACATTCCGGGAGTCGGATGTTGTATTGCCTATCCCCGGCCAGTAGTGATTGGCCAGATCAATATCGGAGGTTAACTCAACAGTTTTCCCTTCGTAGGTTACCATGGCGTTTACTTCGTTGGCCAACCAGGCTAATTGGGCAGGGTTAGTAACCGACACCTTTTTGTCGACACTTGCAGGCGCCATCAGGTATGACAGCCCGTCCCAGGTGTTGCCTTCGTATTCACTCACAAGTCGGCGGAGCTGCGGCATTTGCCCGTCCTTGAAATAATACGACCACAACTCCCAGTAATCTGAAACTCCCGTTGTCCAGTAGTTTTCGTTGACATTCTGCCCGTAACTCCAATTGGCGTCGTTGAGGTAGAATCCGGCTTCGAGCAGCCGGGATGCTGCTATTACCGTGCTTTTGCTTTTGCTCTCGCTTTCTAACTCGCTTTTCCCAATGGCCGCATAAGCATTGTTGGTATAATAATTAAAATTAATGCCTTTATCGGCTTCGGTGTAATTACCGTAAAAATGCCCGGCAATGGCTCCGCTGTATACATTGGTTGCAGCATTGGGCAGGGTTCCTGTAAAGATACAATTGAAAATGTTGGGCGCATAAAGCCTGCTTCCGGCATGCCCCACCAATCCTCCTACATCGTAGGTCGTTCGTATGCCGTCCGAAACCGACGATATTTTCCCGGTAACGTAACACATAGAAACCTTCCCGGTGATGTAACATCCTTTCAATCCTCCGATTTGAACATTGGTGGATGCAGGGTCGTTGTTCAGGTTGGTGTTTTGTGGGGTGGAAGCATTGAAAGTAACATTTCCGGTAACGTAACAACTTTTCATGTATCCGCTCCCATAACCGACAATCCCGCCGACAAACATATCCTGTCCGGCATTTGTATTGCCGCAGTTGGCAACGTACGCCGTGCCGGTCACTGTCGTATTGCCTGTTACGAAGCAGTTGGTGATATGCGAAGAAGATGTCCACCCGGAAATCCCACCGGTATGGCTGCGATTGCTGGTGACATTGGTTTTATCCGAATAGCAATTGCTGATCGCTCCTGAGCTCCAGCCGGTAATGCCGCCTACATAAGCCGATAGACATGAGAAATAATCATCATGCGAGCTGCCTGTCGCCGTTACATGGATGGCGCTGTTGCGGATGTAACAATTCCTGACGCCGGCGCCGGAGCCGATCAATCCGCCTGTATTACTTCGAAAAGGATTGTCGTGAACCGTTATCGAGCTGTTTTCGACATAACAATTGCTGACTTCTATGTTGCCATTGATGTTTCCTGCCAATATACCGGTAGAGGTGTATCTGGCGCCGGTTGGAAATCCGTTTTCTTTCCACATCTGGGGGGTTACGGATATGGATGCGTTGACGAATCCTACATTACGGACAAAATTGTTGACACCCGACCGTATCAGACCGAATAATCCGAAGCTGTAATTACTATGTGTAACACTCCTGTTGATACTCATGTTTTTGATGACATGCCCTTGTCCATCAAAAGAACCCAGGAAAGGAAATTCTTTATTCCTGTATGGAATCTGTTTCCTGTACTCATCAAGTCCCGGATTAGGATTCGTATGACTGGTGCCGATAGGGATCCATTCGATACCGGCCAGGTCAATGTCGTTGGCCAACACAATGGTATCGCCCTTGAAATCGTATCCCGAAACAAAATCATTCACTGTCTCGGCCACCCATCGCAATTGCGATGCTGTTCTGATCGTATATACATGCCCCTTGGGCGCTACGGGCGTTTGGGCATGCAAAGCATGGCCAAACAGGAAAAATATCACCGGGATCATCCCGATGCATGTCTTTAAATGATAAAAAAGTGTTTTCATGATGTATGTATTTTGATGGTGATAATTGATTTTCCGAACGATCACGATACAAAACTACATCCCCAAAACAAGAAAACGTACTAAAAACAAGGCCAATACATGAGTTGACTCCGCTGGGACATGAACGCCCCTCATGGCAACATGAAATAGATTTATTCATTACTTTTGCAATGATCAAAATCAAACTGTTCTTTACAAAAATGGTTGAAGCATGAAAAGATCTGTTGTTTTATGGATATTATTGTTGATTCCTGTTTGGGCAAGCGCACAAAACAGGGAAGTGATCGAAGCCACTTCAGGCGAAAATCTTGCGGACAAGGTATCGACCCACATGCAATACCGGTTTCCTGAATTTATGAAAGGTATCGTGTATTATAAATTTGCGTCTCCAGTCGAAGGAAAATTAAATTATAACATGTTGCTCGGTGAAATGCAGTTTGTGGATGCCAACGACCAGGTACTTGCATTGGCATACATAGAGGATGTATTGATGGTGAAAATTGATGATAAAAATTTTTATCCGCTGAACAACAACGAGTTTACCGAAGAGCTGTTGTCTACCCCAAAAATGCAATTACGGGTCAGGCATAAAGGGAGCGCTACATCTCATGGTAAGAAGGGCGCCTTCGGAATCACATCTACCACATCCTCCATTCAGTCATACGGCAGTATCCAGACCGAAGGCCGGGCGCATCAATTATCCATCACCGACGATGTCCTGATCACCTTGAGCAACTTTTACTATCTGGTCGTCGGCAACAAGCAAATATTGATCAAAAATGTGAAAACATTTACCAAACAATTCCCAGGACATAAAGCACAAATAGAGGAGTTTGTAAAGTCGCACAACACCCGCTTCAATAACGAGGCCGACCTGAAAGCCATGGTGGAATATTGCAGTAGTTTTTGAATAGATTGTTTTGTGTGACAAAAACGGTTTTAAATATATTTTTCTTTTGTTATTTGGCAAAACATAGTTAATTTTGTCGGTTCAATATTCATAATCAAACAATCAAAATACAAAATACGATGGCAAACAGGCGTGATTTTCTCAGACAGGCTTCCATGATGGTAGCTGGTGGTGTAATAGGCGGTAGCATCCTTTCGAGTTGTGGCGGAACCGGAAGCGGAAGCAAAACTCTTTCAAAAGGCCCTAAAAAACACATAGGCTTACAACTTTATTCATTGCGCGAAGACGTGAAGGACCTTGGAATACAAAAGGTGCTCGAAGTCGTTGCACAGATGGGATATGTGAATCTCGAAACCGCAGGATACAACGATGGTAAGATTTACGGTCTTGCTCCTGCCGAATTCAAGAAAATGGTGGATGATCTGGGTATGAGGGTTACCAGCGCCCATCTGGGACGTAACCTGAGCGACAACCGCAGTGAAGACATGAACTGGTGGAACAAAGCTGTTGAAGCACACGCCGCCGCCGGTATGAAATACATGATTATGCCTTCATCACCGCTTGGCGGCGAAGGTGCAACCATGGACAACATCAAGAAGTATGGCGAATATTTCAACGAAATAGGTTTGATTACAGCCGGCGCCAGCATGACGTTCGGTTATCACAACCACGATTTTGAGTTCAAAAGTAAGATCGATGAAGTTCCTGTATACGATTTATTGCTGGAAGCTACCAGCCCCGATCATGTGATCTTCGAAAACGACGTTTTCTGGACACAAAAGGGCGGATACAATCCGGTGGATTACTTGAAGAAATATCCCAAACGGATCAAGGTACTCCATATCAAGGACGAAAAAGCAATCGGCGCCAGCGGAACGATGGATTTCAAGGCAATCTTCGACCAGGCTTATGCCAATGGCGTTAAAGACTGGTATGTGGAAGTGGAACGTTACGACGGCACTCCGCAGGAAGATGTCAAGAAAAGCTATGACTTCCTGGCAGCAGCCGATTATGTAAAATAATCGCATCAAAGAATATATCACACAACAAAGGCAAGTGACCCAACGGTAGCTTGCCTTTGTCATATAAAGAAGAAATATGAGCCGAAGGAGAAGCAAATCGAAAAACAAACCGGAGAACCAGGAACTCAAGGAACGCGCATTGGCCACATTCCAGCGTTACTCAAACGAAACAATGAACTATAAGCAGGTTGCCAAGCGTATGGGACTCAATGGCGATACATTGCGGCAGTTGGTACCGGGTATCCTCCACGAGTTGAAAGAGGATAACCAGCTCCAGGAAGTGGAACGCGGGCGCTATCGGTTGAGCTACGAAACGGGTTGTGTCACCGGTAAGGTAGATATGACTGCGCACGGTTATGCATACATCATTTCGCCCGAATCGGAGGATGATGTATTTGTATCGCAGAAGAACCTGCGCGAATCGCTTCATGGCGATACCGTGCGTGTGCACCTGTTTGCCCGGCGCAAAGGATCGAAGCTGGAAGGACAGGTGGTAGAGGTGGTCGAACGGGCGCGGACCTCGTTCGTAGGAACCATCGGCATCACCGACAACTTTGCATTCATGATTCCCGACAGCCGACTGATGCCTTATGACCTGTTTATCCCGCAAGGCAAACAAAACGGTGCAAAAGACGGGCAGAAAGTGGTTGCGAAAATTGTCGAATGGCCGAACCGGGCAAAGAATCCTATCGGCGAGGTAATCCAGGTACTTGGATATCCCGGTGAAAACGAAACGGAAATGCATTCGATCCTTGCCGAATGTCAATTGCCTTATAAATTCGAGAAGGAAGTTGAAGATGCTGCCGGAGCGATACCAGCAGCGATTACCGCGAAAGACCTCCGCGGACGGCGCGATTTCCGCGGCGTGCCTACCTTCACCATCGACCCGGCTGATGCAAAAGATTTTGACGACGCACTTTCGTTACGCAGGCTGGACAACGGCAACTGGGAGGTCGGCATACATATTGCCGATGTAACTTATTACGTGCAGCCGGATACGATCATCGACAAGGAAGCTGTCAATCGTGCAACATCTATTTACCTCGTCGACCGTACGGTACCGATGTTACCCGAAAAACTATCGAACAACCTTTGCTCGTTGCGTCCCAACGAGGATAAACTGTGTTTCTCGGCAGTATTCGAGATGAACGGTGAAGCCAATGTGCTCAAACAGTGGTTTGGCCGCACAGTAATCTGTTCCACCAACCGCCTGTCGTACGAGGATGCACAGGTCATCATCGATACCGGAGAAGGCGCCATGAACAGCGAAATACAAACATTGCACGGTTTGGCCCAGGTTATCCGCAAAGACCGGTTCAAAAAAGGGTCCATTTCGTTCGACCGCGCCGAACCGAAGTTTAAGCTCGACGAAAAAGGAAAGCCATTGGGCGTATACTTTGTAGAAAATACAACTTCGCACCAACTCATCGAGGAATTCATGTTGTTGGCTAACCGCAGGGTGGCAGAGTTCTGTTCGGGAATCATGCAGGTAGAAAGCCCTGCACGCGAAGGAAAAGGGAAAGTCGGCATATACCGTGTACACGACAAGCCCAATATGGAAAAACTCGAAAAGTTTGCCGGTTTCATCACACACTTCGGCTATTCGATCAAAACGTCATCCGACCGCTCCATCGCTACTTCGCTCAATAGCCTTTTGGCCAAGGTGAAGGGCCAAAAAGAAGAAAACATGATCGGAACGTTGGCTTTGCGTTCGATGGCCAAGGCCGACTATTCGACGGATAACATAGGGCACTACGGACTGGGATTCAAGTACTACACCCACTTTACATCGCCTATCCGCCGTTACCCGGATATGATGATACACCGCCTGTTGCAGTATTACTTAGACGGATCGGGCGCCAAGCCCAACAAAGACGAACTGGAGGCATTGTGCCGGCAATCGTCGAACATGGAACGCCGAGCTGTAGATGCTGAACGGACTTCCATCAAATACAAGCAGGTGGAATTCATGAGCGACAAGGTAGGCCAGTGCTTTAACGGGACCATTTCGGGCGTGACGGAGTGGGGGATTTATGTGGAATTGAGCGACAACAAGTGCGAAGGTATGATCCACATCCGCGACCTGAACGACGATTTCTACATCTTTGATGAAGACAATTATTGTATCAAGGGCAAACGGCGCGGACGTACTTTCCAGTTGGGCGAACCTATCCGTATAGAGGTGTGGCGTGCCAACCTGATGAAGAAACAATTGGATTTCCGCTTGGCAGAAGATGAACCGGCAATACTACCGGCTGTTGAACCCGGGGCGCAGAAAAAACCGTCCAGCCGTAGCCGCGGGAAATCATCGAAAAATAAGAAGTAAACCATTGGTTAACTGTTATACTGCTCACGGTATAGTTTTATGCATTACAATTTGAGATTGGTTAACTGTGTTGATCCTTTCAGGATTCGGCTAACGCTTCGCAATGACGCGCTGTTGCCGGCCGTCATTGCGAAGCGTTAGGTACGAGCGATGAAGCAATCCGGTTTTGCACAACCGGGCTAGCGAGCTCACTGAAGGTAATCTCTATAAATTTTATGAATATCGGTTTTGATGCCAACAGATGTCTCCACACACGTACTCATGCCCTGCCGCTTTGCTGATCAGGCTTGATTACTACATTGGTGCAGATTGTAAAATGATGGGTGACAAAATGAGATGTCCCGACTCCACTTCGTTTCGCTCGACGGCATCGTGTGAGAGATGGGGAGGGGGCATGTCGATTATCCACCCTTTTTAAGGACAAAAAATAGATATGATGTGATGCGCAGCGTTCGGCCGAGGTTTTACCTCGGTCGATCTATTGATGACAGGCTCAGCCTGCTGGGATAAACAGGACGAACAACCTCATCCGAACACAAATGCTTGTTTTTTAGCCTGATATAATCTACGTCATTGTAACCCAATCAGGAAGATAATCCGGCTCAAGAAATCGAATCATTGGGCTCAAAATCTATATTCAGGCTCAAAAAAACACTGCCTTTGTGAGCTGAAAAACAATAAAACACGATGGATACGCAAAAACTTATATTGGATGATCCAATGTCGTTTAGTTAAGAAAATTAAAGATATTGCCAAATACCAAAAGATGTCTCCATGCGCATACTCGTACCTCGTAAGCTTAGTCGATATGACGGCATCACGCGTAGTAAGGGGGGTGGAAGGGGCGGGGGGGGGGGGGGGGGGGGGGCCCCCCCCCCCCCCCCCACCCCCCCTTCTCATTAGGACAAGGCGTCATGTCGACTGGAGCTTACGCAGTATGCGGAATAGAGACATCTCTTGTGGGTTTGAACAATCCTTAACTAAATGACATTGAATTGGGATTGTTCGGACGAGGTTTTACCTCGTTCGTATTATCCTGACAGGCTCAGCCTGTCGAAATAGATGCGGCTGAGGCTCTGCCTCAGCCGAACGCTTAACTAAACGACATTGTTGTATGATCCCTTAAATCCGCAAGAGCATGTTTGCAGACCCTTGCGGATTTACGGTTAAAGCATACCATTCAAGTGGATGCATGACAAATTGCATGGTACGATGAAATTTATCATACACTCATTCGTATATCATTTGTGAAATCTGTGGATAAAATTACTAACTTTGTAGCCGTCAAGTATTAAAATATTGTCATGGCACGTTATCTCGATCCGAAGAATGACCTCACATTCAAAAAAATATTCGGGGAACATCCCGATTTGCTCATCAGTTTCCTAAACGCGCTCATGCCGTTGGATCCCGGTCAATTGATAGAGGAAGTAGCGTATCTGCTCCCGGAACAGGTACCCGAAACGCCCTTGGGTAAAAATTCGATTGTCGACGTACGGTGTAGCGACAACCGGGGACGGCAATTTATTGTAGAGATGCAAATGTATTGGAGCGAATTGTTCAAAAACAGGATGGTTTTCAATGCATCTAAAGCATATGTCCGTCAAATAGGCAAGGGCGACAGCTATGAATTATTGCAGCCGGTGTATGCACTGGGAATTATCAATGACACCTTCGACCATCAGACACCGGAATTCTATCATCATTACCAAACCATCAACAGGGGTAACACCAACGAGGTGATTAAAGGATTGGAATTTGTGATGGTGGAGTTGCCCAAGTTCAAGCCCGAAAAGTGGAGCGACCGGAAGATGGCCGTGCTGTGGCTGCGGTTTCTCAGGGAAGTGAGAGACATGACCGAAAGCATATCGCCCGACCTGTTGGAAAACGAGCATATCCGCAAGGCCCTTACGATCTGTGAGGAAAGTGCATTCACTTCGGAAGAATTGCTTTTTTACGATGGTTACTGGGATTATATCAGCACTGAAAAAGGATTGGCCGATTTTGCAAAAAAAGAAGGTAGAGCGGAAGGTATAGCAGAAGGTAAAGCGGAAGGTAGAGCGGAGGGCGAAGCCATCGGCAGGGCTAAAGAACGGGAAGAAGCTGGGAAAAGGGAACAGCAAAAAAACATACAAACAGTGATCAATTGTCACCGGGCAGGTATACCGATATACACTATTGCCGCCATCACCGGACTGTCCGAAGCGGAGATCCAGAAAATAACGGAAAGGTAAGTATGCGCTGGTAAACAACCAACGTTTTTGTATCGTCAAACTCCAATAGCTGTCTCCACGTACGTACTCATGTCCTGCCGCTTTGTTGATCAGGCTTAATTACATTGGTGTAGATTGTAAAATGATGAGTGACAAAAATGAGATGTCTCGACTCCACTTCGTTCCGCTCGACATAACGGCACCGTGTGTGAGAAGGGGAGGGGGGATTGCGCAGCATGCGAAGTGGAGATATCTGTTGCACCCCGGAGGGGTAGCTTATTTCAGCCCAATGCAAACGCAGTGTCGCGTTGGGGTAAAGGAGGCAAAATGATACCCTGCGCCCTGCAAGGGTAGCTTAGCCACGTTTTCATTAAGTTGCCCTGAAAGGGCGCCGAAACAGCTGCGTTTTCCGTTCTTCTCCCAAGGCGATGCCATTGGGCTGGATTAAGCTGGCCTTTCAGGCCGTAGGGTACAACGCTCATTCCTGCACTCTCTTGCATAGCATACGCAGTGGAGACATTCTTTTCAACCCTGCACCCTTCTTGCGTAGCACACGCAGTGGAGGCATCTGTTGCACTCCTGCACTTGCATAGCGCCCGCACCCCGCCTGACCGGACGGGCAGATATCCCTATCTCTGAACTGTTTTACATGATATCCATGGTTCATGAAAGAATAGAACAACCATATTCCAACACATCAACCCCTTAAACCGCGCTCATTCACCTGTTCTATTTTATCTTTTCAAAATATTCATCAACAAAAAACACGCCTTCATCAAAAATATTTCTCATTATTGAAAAATAAATCTTCTTTTGTGCAACTTTTTTTTCCCGTTTACGTAAACCCATTCGAAGTAATAGGTTCATTTTAATTGTAAAAACAAATTACCGCTTTAATTGTTTAAAATTATGTTTTATCTTTGTGGGTTTTAAAGAGAAGGATAATGCATAAAGTCAATCATATACAGGATAAAATGAACAGTTTAGAGATGAATAAAGTGGAAGTAAAAAAAGCTTGGGTAACTCCTGAGTTGGAAGCGTTGGATGGACGGAATACATATGGGGGATTAGCACCTGGTATTGAAGATGAAGATGGAGAAGACTTTATTGAATCATAAATGTTTTTATATGAAGAAATTTTTACTATCAATTGTACTTATAGCATGTTGTTGGTTGTCTGACGGACAACAATATCTGGCAAGTAATCATATAGGAGGTACTGGAATAGCAGAAGTTGAAAGTTTCACTTCTGATGAAGTTCAAAATACCTATATAAGTGGGTACTTTTCTGGTAACTTAATACATGCTAAACAAAGTATCTTATCCAAAGGCAATAATGATATTTATATTGCAAAATATAATGACGATCAGCAGGAAGAATGGTTTGTTGTTATTGGAGGAACAGGTATTGAACAAGGAGCTAATATTGTTCTAGCTCCTGATGGCAATCTACTTATTGCGGGTACTTATAGTGCTAATTGTCAAGCTGGAACAACTTTAGGAACACCTCAAACGATATCTATGCCTGATGGAAGCGATGGCCGTAACATCTTTTTAGCAAAATATAACAACCAAACAGGTGAATTAATGTGGGTGAAACCTATCATAGCAGGAAAAGGGTTACAACTTGTGACCTCAATAAGTGTTGATCCGTCTGGAAATATACTTGTTGGAGGAACAACTGCAGGTGAGGCGATATTTACTGATACTCAAAATACTTTGGCCGCAGGTATGGGTTTTATAGCTAAATTTAAGGCTGATGGAACTTATCAATGGAATGTTACATATTCCACAGTATCAGGAAATCCATCAATCGCTGGGATTAAGTATCAATCAGGGAATTATGTTTATATAGGATCTACAAAATACGAAACAACATTGACAGATCGTAATGGAGATGCGTATAAGATTGGTCCTAATACAGACAATAATGGCAATTTTTATTTCTTTGCAGGTTCCATTGACCAGAATGGCAAAAATGTCTGGATAAACTATAGCATGAGTTCGAAAACTGTTGCGGCATCTGTACTGGAAACTGACGCTGATAATACTATGTATATTACAGGTTATTATGATGCAGCAGATTTTAGTTATGACGGACAACCGTTGAATTTGCCCCATTCAGGTAATGATAAGCATTCGATTTTTCTAATGACACTAAATGGTAATAATGGTGATCTTATTGGAGCTTATTCAAATGGCTCTGACGGTGTCGATTATCCATATGGACTTCAAATAAAAAATAAATTACTTTATATTTGTGGTTCACTTGGAGATCAGATAATTTTACCTGATAACCGAATATTGCCAAAAGGTATATTTGTTGCTGCCTATACAATCAATAACGATAAAACATTGACTAATATTGATGTATTGGAAGGTGTGAAGGCCGACAATTCTAGAGGTATTGTTTTTTCCCCAAAAAGCTTCAAATTAGCTGGTTCGTTTTCGAGCCAAACTCCCATGGAAATAGGGGATTCTACATTTATTAATAAGACTCCGACCACCAAAGACATATATATGTCCAAAGCCTGCCCCATCATTGGTATCCGTCCCACCATCACAGATGTTACGGGGTGCACAGCTACATCTGCTAATGGAAAGATTATACTGGATGTATTGGGTGATGCAGGTCCATACACCTATGAATGGAGTAAGGTTGGCAAAGGATTGCTGAAAGGAGATAATATTAATGAAAATGAAGCAGCCCAATTAGATACAGGTCGTTATTCGGCATTGGTTATTTATAACGAGGGCTATTGCAGTAAACGTATTGAAAATTTAGTGATAAAAGCGCCACAATCGTTGGGAATACAAGGAATACAGGTAACAGATGCTTCATGTAGCGACAACAATTCGCGTGGAAGCATAACAGTGACTCCATTCAACCCCACAGGACAACCGGTCGAATATCTGGTGGAGGGTATCGTTCCCCCAAGCACAACTCCTTTCACTATAGGCTGGCAGGATGAAAACGTATTTTCAGGCGATCAGGTGGTGGCGGCACGCTATACAGTTCATATCCGTTTTAAGGGGACGGAACAATGCGAAATCACTCAGGCAACTTTAGTGTCGGATTTGGATCAATCGGGCTACACGATCAATGCAATTAATAATGTACCATACACATGTAGTCCATCTAATAACTCGGAACTTATCGGTGAAGTGACGGCAAGCACATCAGATGCCCGCAACCTCGACTGGTATGCAATGATTGATGCTGCAACCGGTGCTACGGTGCAAGCTTCCGGAGCGACTTCAGTCAATACAAACGAATACGTTTTCAAAACTGTTGAACCTGGTAAATATAAAGTAAAAGGCGGTACCTTTGAGCCACACTGTATGCAAGAGTCATCGGCATTAGATGTTTTAAATCCGCCGGCAGTTGTAATTGTTTCTGCTAAACCAGTGGATATTTTGTGTAAAGGGTCAGAAACAGGTAAGATTATTGTGACGGCCACAGGTGGTAAGTTGAATCCAAACAGTACCCTTAAATATAAGATTGTTAACGAAAATAATGATACATACACCAATACTACAGGTAAATTTGAACATATCAAAGGTGGTACATATACATTAACCGTAACGGACGATACCCCGTGTTCGGCGACGCTCGAAGGCATCAAGGTAAACGACCTTCATGCGGGTTTTGTATTGAAATTGGAATCTCAGCATGATGCATGTAATGGTGCAACCAATGGTAAAGTCAACCTGTATGTAAAAGAATTGGATGACGATGGCAAGGAAAAAGACGGTGCATTAGCTTCTTCTTATACTTATATCCTTGCTTATGAAGATGGCTCTGGTGGTTTACCATCGAACGCTACAGGTAAGTTTACCAATGTAGCGCCCGGTGAATACACGGCTATGGCAATAGAACAAGGTTTTGACAAATGTACAGCGACTTATTCAGACGATGAAGGAATCATTGATGTTGAAGAGATGCCACAAGTTGCATTTAGTGAAGCCAGTGGTTATGGCATTACGGTTACTAATATTCTCTGTAATGGTGATCCTAGTGGTAAGATTGCTGTAAGCGGCATGACTGGTGGTACAGGTAGTTATGTGGTTACGATCAGTAAAGGTGGAAATGTCTTAGGTATTGATAGCGAAGCGCCTTATGAAATAAGCGGGTTGTCTGCTGGTGAGGATTATCTCATATCTTTGGCTGATGATTACGGTTGTACTACACCAATAACCCATGTAACAACTATTTCACAACCTGAAGCTTTGAAGGTAACAGTAAATGTTACTCAAAATGTCAGTTGTCCGGGTATGCCAACAGGAGCGCTTTTCGCTTCGGCCAGCGATGGCAATGGAGCCAAATATACTTACGAATTGTATGATCATGGTGTTTTGGTACGTGAGTCACAGGAAAGCGGGGTTTTTGAAAATCTCCTTGCCAGCACCAACTATGTAGTTAGGGTGACTGATGCCAATGATTGTACAAAGGACAGTGATTCCAAACAAATCACAGAACCCAGCGGCCTGACATATACTTATGACAAGAACGATGTAAGGTGTTATGGCGGCAACGATGGTAGTATTGAAATAACAGCTGTTGCAACAGGTGAAAAAACATATTTCCTTACCGATGCTGATGGCCGGATATTGAAAGACAATGGCACCAGCCCAATATTTGCTAGCCTTACAGCTGGTATCTATAAGGTGAAAATACTGGTTGACGGCCAATGCGGTCAATTGACTACAGCCATCGAAATAGGACAACCCGAACTGTTGACCATCACTTCGAAAAATGCAACTCCGGCGCCGTGTAACTCTACCGGCGGCGGTACCATCACGGTTACCGTATCGGGCGGCACAGCGCCGTATGTTTTCCATGCAGGCGCCTTGACATCTCCGGCACAAAACGACCCAACCTATACTTTTACGGATGGTGTGGTAGCCGGTACATACCCGTTGACCGTAACCGATAAAAACGGTTGTACATCGGCGGAGGGAAGCATAGAAGTTCCGTTGTCGACGTCTCCTGTTGTCATTGTGGAACAAACCACGTTGGCCACCTGTTCTCCCGGTAACGACGGTGCGATATCGGTGACCGCAACGGGCGTGGAACCGTTCCAATACAGTATCAATGGCGGAACTGACTATCAGACAGATAACATTTTTACCGGACTGGCGGCAGGTACGGCTTATACGGTCACTGTGAAGGCGGGTAACAATTGCACCACGGTGGGCGACCCTGTAACCATCGGCCGTACGCCCGATCCGGCCAAACCGACAATAGCCCAAACCAAATTAGCTACCTGTGTACCGGACAACAACGGGCAGATCACGGCTACCATGCCCGATGACGATGATTACGAATTCAGCATCGACGGCACGAATTACCAGGCAAGCAACATATTCGGTACCGGCCTCACTACCGGGCAGGCTTATTCCGTGACCGTGCGCGACCTGAACGGCTGTACCGCAGTGAGCACAACCGTCACCATTGCCCGTACGCCCGATCCGAAGATCCTGGTAACACAAACCCAATTGGTAAGCTGTAGCCCGGGCATGGACGGTAAGGTAACCGTTGTGGGTACTGCACGCACCAACGGCTCGGATGTATTTACCTACAACCTGCCGGAAGGTGAAAACCAAAGCAATGGCGTATTCTTCAAGCTGGATGCTATCCAGTACACTGCCACCGTTACCGACGGCAACGGCTGTGCGCACGACAGCACTTTTACGGTAACCAAGGCACGCATCCCGACCGTAACGGCTGATGAAACGAATGCATGTTTTAATGTAAACAATGGAGCCATCACAGCTTCGGCAGTTTCTGACGGCACACCGACGGAATATGTGCTCAACGGTCCCTCGATGGATGGTGACCATAATGCAACCGGCTTATTCACCGGATTGGGTGCAGGCAGCTACACCGTTTCGTCGACAGATACCTATGGATGCGTAGGCACAAAACCGGGAATTGTGATCAATCAGAGTTCAGCCATCACAGCCGACATTACGGTGAAAGACGCCAGCAGCGCATCCGCAAAAGACGGTTCCGTCACAGTGGCCAATATTCAGGGTGGTGTGGCGCCTTACCTGGTAACATTCGACGATAAGGAATATCCGGATGTACCTGCAGGCGGTAGTCTTACCTTTAATAATTTGATACCGAAGCCAGCCACGGCCCCGTACTCGTTGGGTATCTATGACAGTAATAAATGTTTGTTCAATACTTCGATTGTAGTGGGCTATCCTACTGGTGTCGAAGACCTGGATCCTGCCAGCCTGAAAGTTTACCCCAATCCGTCCGACGGTCATTTCGTCATCGAATGGACCAGCAAGAAGGACATCAAGGCGAACATCATGATCTTCAACGTGGCCGGCAAGCTGATCTACAATGATCAGGTACAAACCGGCGTAGGTGGTGTACGTACTACGGTCGACATCAGCCGCCAAGCCAAAGGAACATACCTGTTGCGCGTTCCCCAACTGGAAATCATAGTGAAATTAGTGATACAGTAAGGAATTGAGAATTGAGAATTGAAAATTAGCTTGTGAATGACTTACCTGTCATTCATAAGCTGTGGATAACAAAATACGATTAATGGTAATCCCCGCCGGAATATAATCCAGCGGGGATTGCTTGTTTTGAGAAGAACCGAAAGTTATTATACCAAATTGCCATCAAATGTTATTTTTATTGAATTTGGCAATGCAATACCTAACAGGTTTCCAAAACCTGTTAGGTATCCTTTGATAGCAACTTGGTATTAAGAGGGATCAAAAGCAAAAAGAGGCTGTTGGTAATAATTTCCTAATATGAATATCGGTTTTGATGCCTAAAGATGTCTCCGCGCGTAAACTCGTACCTCGACATGACGTGTCGTACGTGGGTAAAATGGGGAAGGAAGGTTGTTGGGAGGCTTTGCCTCCCAACAACCTTCCTTCCCCCTCCCCTTATATTTAAATGCGTCGTCATGTCGAGGTCTATCGGCCACTGTCAGGGAACGTAGTCTTGTCAGTGGTCTCGACCCTGACAGCGGCGATGAGTAACAACTAATTCTTAGGCAAACAATATTGAATGTCATCTACTTGGATCGTGATGAAAAAGATATTTCCATGCTGCATTAGTCATTCGTCAATAGAAATATTATTTTCGTCAAAAACATTCTTTTTACATGAAACTTTTCTATTTGCGCTTTGTTTTCCATGCAATTAGTGTAAATTTTCATAGTATGAAAAAGTTTAGTTTTATAAAAACAGTTGCCTGTTTCTTTTTGGGAACAGTTGCATTGGCCGGTTGCCAAAAGGAGGATACTCCCAATGCAAACAAAGAAACAGGAGAAGTGGATTATGCAGTTGATGTAACCGGCATCGATGCAAGGGATTTCGGTAAAAAAACCGATTGGTTAAGTGCTACAGGTTCACTGTCGTACCTCAACGGGTCGAATTTACCGGAAATGAAGCCCCAATTATTCTATGCGCTTGATGGTGAAGAATATAATAAAAACATCATCGTTGTTCCTAAAGGAATATATGTAAAAGCAGAATCTTACATATATGTGACTTTCGTAGGCGAAAGTGCGAATTTCAATAATGTGTTGGGGTATTATTATTACGAAGCAGGCAATACGCCTGATAAAGCTGGTATTCTGGAACAGATTTTTAAATCCGGACCGGAAGGAACCTTCTTCAAAAACATCATCTACAGCAATACCAAGAACTTACAGTTCGGGCAAACCTTCAAGCTGGCCGATGATGATGGTAATCCATTCAAAGCGGGAACAGTGGTAGGATTCTGTATCATGCCGAATTCGGGTGGTGGGAATGTAGTATATGACAATGGAGATTATACGACTACTTTGCCGCAAGTGAAAACGGACTCCGATGGTAATCCCTATCTGATTGTTACCGATTGGATGGTGAATAAGGAAAAAACCGTATCGCATGTGGTCGGGCAAAGTGCCTGCGGCGACTTGGTGATTTCTTTCGAAGACTTGAATTCCAATTACAGTAATACCGACAGCGACCAGGATTTCAACGACCTGGTGTTTGTAGTGGGTGACAACCTGGTTGTCCGGGAAACCACCAAACTGGAAGCGTACGCTGCCGGCACTACGTTTGATTTGGATGATTTGGGTGAATTTTGCTTGCGTTAATTATCAGAAGCATCCGGTGTAGTTAAGACTATACCGTGTTAAAACAAGGCCTCCTGCTTTGCATGAATGCAAGGCAGGAGATTTGTTTTTATGAGCATTAGATAAACATTGCCTTTCCCTTGTTGGATGAGCAGAGAAAAAAGATTCTAATTACGTCATGTGTTTTTATCTTACTTCCCTGCTTCTATCCAGATCGCCTGTCCGCCTGAAGGCTGCAAGTTAGCTTCGACCACCGATTTACTGGTAACTTTCACCGTCTTGATACCGACTTTGGTACGGGTTTTCGCTTTCGGGTCGTCGTCATAGATATGGGCGGTATAGGTCTTGCCTTCGGGCAGGAAATCGAGCGGGATGCTGAGTTTGCGTCCGTCGTTGTTGGTCATTGTACCAACGAACCAGTCGTTGCCGCTACGGCGTGCCATGGTGATGAACTTCCCTATTTCTCCGTGGATTACTTTCGTGTCGTCCCAAACGGTGGGCACATGGTCGAAAAATTCCAGTTCCGGTTCATCCTGGCTTTCGGATGGTTTGTCGTACCAGTACATATATTGCAGCGGACTGTAAAACACCACCGCTATGGCTAACTGGTGTGCCGGCATAGTTTTCAGCAGCTTGGCATTTACCAGCCCGTGGGAAGTATTTGGCTGGGTGGCCTGGTCGAATTTCTGGCGGTAATAGCAGATAGTGTAATCGGCGGCGCCCTGCGTAAACCGTGTGAAAGGTAAGGTCACATTGTGTGTAGCATCGGGAAACTCCTCATTACCGTAAATACCTTCCTGTGTCATCAGGTTGGGGTAGGTACGGCTGAACCCCGTGGGGCGGTACTCGTCATGCACATCCACCACCAGGCCGTATTGAGCGCATTTTTTGATGGCATCATGCATCCAGGCAGTCCAGTATTGTGAACCGACTTGTACGAACCCGAATTTCATACCATCTACGCCCCAACTTTTATACAACGGCAATATCTCGTCCAGTTGCTGCGCCAGTGCGCGTTGGTTCACATACAGGATTACCTTGATATTGTGTTTCTTGGCATAAGCGATGGCTTCTTTCAGGTCGAGGGCGTTGGGGTTGGGATTCCGTGCCGGATCGAGCGTCACGGTGGCAGCATCCGACTCCTTCCGGCCTTCGGGACCATACCAGCCGGCATCGAAATGAAGGTATTGCAGGTTACGTTTCACGGCAAAATCCACCACAGCTTTGGCTCCTTCAGTGGTAAGCGTCACTTCGCGCATCACCTTGCCGGGAGTGATCCACCACGGGTTGTCGATGGCGCACGGCGGGTTGAGGTTGAGCAACAGGTCGTTGTTCTCGATAAGTTGTCCGGGTTTCTCGGCAACCATCATCACACGCCACGGTGTTTTATACGGGGCGATGTCGTCCACCGCACCATACATGGCTCCGGTGATGGTATTGGGTTTGCCGGGCGCCAACACAAACTTGGTACGCACATAGTTAACTACTTCGGCCTCGGTGAGCAACACATACGGGCCTTGCGGTAATTCAACCACCAACGGGCGTTCGCATTCGTCAGGCCAGTCTTTCAAAGGCAGCAGGTTATAGACGGCTTGCGCCCTCCGCGTGAAATACGCCTTGGCTCCTTCGGGCATCGTGTACTGCGTATATTCATTGGTGATGTGCAGGTATTCGCTGCCCGGGAAACAATACCTGAAAGCGATTCCCTCGTTGTAAGCCCGGACATACAATTTAAGCTTCCGGCGCGGATTACTGGTTTGTATCAACTCAATCTCGCCCTGGTTGTAATGGTCACGCACGGTACTGCGTTCACCATACACCGGCTTCCAGGTAACGTCCACCGGCGTATTCACCGATTTGTCTACTGTAATACCATCCTTCCATTCGCCGTTACCGTTGATACCCAGCAACGATTCCAAAATAATGGATTTTTCCCCGTAATTTACCGTGTACCAGACATTCCCGTCTTTATCGTACACATTCATCTGTATCTTACCGTCGGGCGAACTGACGGTTACTTCTCCCGGGAATACCGACAGGCAAAAGGCACTTATCAATAATAAACTTACAATGATTTGTTTCATGAGAAATGAGGAATGAGGGGTGAGAAATGAGGAGTGAGGAATGAGGGGCGGGGAATGAAAATCCGTTGTGTGCCTTCGCGGCCATTCTTTGTACTCCTTTGTGTTTAATGAATGTTGAAGTGTTGAAAGTGAAAATATTTTGTGCACCTCGGTTTGAGAACTCCGCTTTTCATACGGCCTTACATGTCTTACAATCTTACGGTCTTTCCATAAACCAGGCTGCGCTTTCCATCCCATGCAACTGCTTCAACCCTTGTGGCATTATCCGGATAACGGACAAGCGTAGATTGATTATCATTTGAACCGGCTCCGGCAAACGCGATTTTCACCAACTGGTTGTTTTCATAGGTTTCGAATGCCACTACATTTTTCCAAATGTGATGATCGACAATCAGGTATTTGTCTTTCAGTTCGATTCCCTCATTGAATTTACCTGCTACCGGGAGCTTGTTTTTGTAATAATCAATGCTGTTGGCTGTAATGTAATGCATCGCAGGCGTTTCCTGTTTCTTATACTTCGATGCATATTGTTTTACGGCTGCAATATCACTTTCTGTTATCGTCATTTGTGCACAGGTATAATCGTCCACCCACTTGTCTATTGGCAACAACATCCCAGAATAGGTAAAGAAGTCTGTCAGATCCGTTTGCGTAACATCGCAGGCTGTTCTTATGAAATGAAGCTGGGCTTCCGCATCGTTCGCCGGTTTACCATCCTTTTGGATAGCCTTGATAAAAATATCTGCATAGAAATCAGGATGATACCAACTATTTCCCTCTCCTGCAAGGGCATAATACAATTGCAATTGCCACAGGGGAACAAGTTTCACAAAATGATCGCCGCCCCAGTCCCTCGGCCGGGACCTGTCCCATCTGTCAGGACCGGCTTGGGTAAGCCATTCCTGCTTGTTGATAAAAGCGCTTTCCATGTATGCTGTTATTCGTCCGCCGGCCACACGTCCGTCGTAATCCTTCAATACTTCACGTTCTAATTTTGGCGCAGTAGGATGAAACACATATTGTGACCATACCGAATAAATATTGTTGGTTACTTCGGTGGTGCCGACCCATTTCATCCACGGTCTCACCTGGTTAACATGTCCGAATTCGTGAGCGATTCCCCAAAGGTTTGTCCCGATCTTTTCCGGATCGGCCAACTGCACCATCGTATTGTCATGGAAAGCGGCGCCCATGCCGTCCGCATGCATAAAGCCCTGCCATATCACACGCCCAAACATATGATTCTCCGGTACACACTTGTACTTATTCAATCCCATGATTGAATGCTGGATCGACACAATGCTGTCGTACAACGAAATCAAGCGAACGCCATTGTCGGGACAGTATTTTTTCAACGACTCAACGCTGTATGCCAATTGAACCCGGCTACCCATGATGTCTAAAATTTCACCCGGCGCCGAGGATAACAACTTCTTCCAATCCTCGTTATTATGCCTGCTGATGTCGAAATATCCATTAACCCGGCCCCCAATGATATGTATTTTCACCTTTTCTTTTTTTACATCGGATGAAGTAAAATATTGGATATAACCATTTCCACTATTGGTAGGGGTAATCACATTGATTCCGGAAACAAGGTTATAAACGGAACTTCCACCTTCTTTCCCGAAATTTGCTATTCGCAATTGTATATCATCACCCTGATAGTTATCAACAATAAATACGATATCCTTACCTTTGCTGAAAAATATGCCGGTCGGGTTTTCAAACTGGGAATAAGGGCTTGTCTTTAACTTATCAGCCAACAGTCTTGGACTCAAGTAGTTTTTGTATTCCTGGATCCTGTATTCGTAGGGATATTCCCCTTTGAGCATTTGGGTCAGGGTTTCGCGGACTAAAGAATCCTGCACCTTATTTACCTTCTTAATATTCAATTTCTTAACAGGAGCACCATACAGATTGCCGGAAAACAATTGCCGGTTCTTCTCCAACTCAAGCCGGGTTGCATTACCGGCGCTTTGGGCATTGACACCCGCAGTTAATACCAACAATACATGGCATATGGTGATGAATAACCTCATTATGAATGTGTTTTAATGATCTTATTAATTATGTTAAGGGCAAAGATAGCAAAAATGTGTATCTGTAGCTTTTATTGCTATATTTTCCATACTTATTTCTTAACAATTCCTAAATGAACGACAAGCTCAAATCCGCTATCCTGCTTTTGGTTGTATTGGCATCTTTCATTACCTGCTCGCAAAACTACGAGTATCCGTTCCAAAACCCAAAGATGTCCATTGACAAACGTGTGGACGATTTGCTCGGACGCCTTACACTTGAGGAGAAAGTCGCCCAGATGATGAACCAGACTCCTGCTATCGGACGGTTGGGCATACCACCCTACGACTGGTGGAACGAAGCGTTGCATGGTGTGGCGCGTGCCGGACGGGCAACCGTATTCCCGCAAGCCATCGGCCTGGCTGCCACATTCGACGATCAGGCCGTTTATGAGACTTTCGACATCGTTTCCGACGAAGCCCGTGCCAAGTACCACCACTACCAGGCCAACGAGGAATACGACCGCTACAAGGGACTTACCTTCTGGACGCCGAATATCAATATTTTCCGCGACCCGCGCTGGGGACGCGGAATGGAAACTTACGGCGAAGACCCGTACCTTACCAGCCGCATGGGGATGGCTGTTGTGAAAGGTTTACAGGGCGACGATCCCAAATATTACAAGTCGCATGCTTGTGCCAAGCATTTCGCCGTACACAGCGGCCCGGAATGGAACAGGCACGAGTTCAATGCAACTGCATCACCCCGCGATTTGCGCGAAACTTACCTTCCGGCCTTCGAAAGCCTGGTAACGACCGCCAATGTGCGTGAAGTAATGTGTGCTTACAACCGTCTGGATGGCATGCCCTGCTGCGGAAGTAAACCATTGCTTGTCGATATACTACGCAACGAGTGGAAGTACAGTGGTATTGTGGTTTCCGACTGCGGCGCTATCGACGATTTCTGGCGCAAAAACCGTCATGAAACACACGAAGACGCTGCAACAGCTTCTGCTGACGCCATCAGGTCAGGTACTGACCTCGAATGCGGACAAAGTTACCGGGCCATCATCGACGCAGTAAAAGCAGGGAAAATATCGGAAAAAGAATTGGATGTATCGTTGCACCGCCTTTTCCGCGGACGATTCGAACTGGGCATGTTCGATAGCGACGACCGTGTAAAATGGAGTAAAATACCTTATTCCACACTCGACTGCCAGGCGCATAAGCAGAAAGCATTGGATATGGCACACAAGAGCATGGTATTGCTTAAAAATGCCAACAATACCCTGCCATTGACCAAGTCTATCAAGAAAATAGCAGTAGTAGGCCCCAATGCCAACGATTCTGTGATGCAATGGGCTAATTACAACGGTTTTCCTTCGTCCACCAAAACTATTTTGCAGGGTATGATCGACAAACTCCCTGCTGCCGAGATCATTTATGACAAAGGCTGCGAGCTGACCAAGGAATTCATGATCGAGGAATTTTCGGGTGCCATTACTTTCAATGGTAAACCTGGATTCGAAGCCACGTATTACAACAACATCAAACTGGAAGGTTCCCCGATACAGAAGGAAACCACGCAGGCTATCCGTTACACCACCACGGGCAACACCCAGTTTGCCAACAATGTGCCGTTGACCAATTTTTCGGCCATGTATACCGGCGATTTCAAAGCCCCGGAAACAGGCACGGTAACTTTTATTGTGTCGGGAGACGACGGTTACCGTTTATATATCAACGACAAAGTGGTCATCGATGATTGGAGCGCCCATTCCACCACCATCAAACAGATTGAGAAGGAAGTGAAAAAAGGTGAGGTATTCCGTCTGAAAATCGAATACTTCCAGGCAGGTGGCGACGGTAACCTCGAATTTACAGCAGGGGTGAAAAGGCCGGCCGATTTCAGCAAAACTATTGCTAAAATAAAAGATGCGGATGTGATCATCTTTGCAGGTGGTATCTCGCCGTCGCTCGAAGGTGAAGAAATGCCGGTGGATGCGCCGGGTTTCAGGAAAGGCGACCGCACGGATATCGAGCTCCCGGCCATACAGAAACGCTTTGCGGAAGAGTTGAAAAAGACGGGCAAGCCATTGGTTTTTGTGTTGTGCACAGGTAGCGCCATCGCCCTCAATTGGTTTGACGAGAACGCCGATGCCATCCTCTGTGCCTGGTATGGCGGGCAAGCCGGGGGCACTGCTGTTGCCGACGTGCTTTGGGGCGACTATAACCCTGCCGGCCGTCTGCCTGTGACTTTCTACAAATCCATCGACCAGTTGGGTGACTTCGAGGATTACTCCATGAAAGGCCGCACCTACCGTTACATGCAGCAGGAACCGCTTTATCCTTTTGGGTATGGGTTAAGTTACACCACGTTCAAATACAGCAAAGCTGTACTATCCCAAAACAATATAAAGACGGGTAAATCCGTCGACCTGAACATCGATCTGCAAAATACTGGAACCGTAGCCGGCGACGAAGTGGTGCAGGTATACATCAGGAACAAAGCCGACAAGGAAGGCCCCATCAAATCGTTACGGGCATTCAAACGGGTGAACGTAGCAGCAGGCACAACCACCAATGTACGTATTACACTGGCTCCGGAAGCTTTTGCAACGTTCTACGGCGATACACAACGTATGGAAGTCCGGCCCGGCGAATACGCCGTGTTTGTGGGAAATTCGTCGGCTGCGAAAGATATGACGGAATTGTCGCTCACCTTGGAATAAAAAGCACCTCATTGCGAGTAGCGGAGAAGCAATCTATTTAATTATTAACAGATTGCTTTGTCGCCGCTACCAATGACGTTTATTTTTGACTTTTTAGATGGCCTCTAAGTAAACGACATTGGATTATTAATTAACTAATTGGTATTATCCACTTTCCAACCTTTGTTTGTTGCAATGTTTAGGTTGCAGGTATTTGAACCGGGATTGTTGCCAGTGGATATGTACATTCTTGGACTAATTTTATCGTGAAGTGTTCCAAACAGAGCATTCAGCGCAGCGGCTGTTAATTGATTACCCCCGCAAGACAAGTCTTCAAGTGCAGTATTGTTCTTCACATCTAAATTCATTAGTAGGTTATTGCTGCAACTTAATTGTATCAACTTGATATTTTTGCTCACATCCAAACTTGTTAATTGGCTTTCGTCACATGATAAATTTGTCAACATGATATTTTTGTTTACATCCAAGCTCTTTAAGTCAGCATTACCGCAAGATAACCATTTCAGTTCGGTATTCTTGTTTACATCCATGTTTGTTAATTTATTAGCACTACAATCTAAAAATGTTAACCCAGTGTTTTTGCTTACGTCCAAACTTATTAATTGATTAAACTGACACAACAATTCTTCTAATTCGATATTCTCGCCTATGTCTAAACTTGTTAATTGATTAAAACTGCAATCTAATTTTCTCAACTTGGTATTTTTACTCACATCCAAACGAGTCAACCGACCATGACTATTACTACAATTCAATTCTGTAAGTTCAGTATTTTTACTGACATCCAAATTACCTCCGTATGACAATTTTGTTAGCATTATGTTTTTACCCACGTCCAAATTCAGTATTGTATTGTCACAGTACAATTCTTTCAATAATGTATTTTTGCTCACATTCAAATTCGTTAATTTGTTAGCGGTGCAACATAGGTATATTAGCGCAGTGTTTTTGCTAGCGTCCAAATTTGCTAATTGATTACGAGGACAATATAAATATGCCAGTGTTGCATTCTTGCTGATATCCAAATCCGTTAATTGATTAAAAAAACACCCCAATCCTTCGATATTTTTACCGATTATGGTTATATTATGGGAAATTGTATCGGAATAATGATGAATATATGAATGTTCTGAATCACGGTTCAACCAACTATATTCATCATCGCAGCCCAATAGCATATGCGTTTCATTCTTTGTGCCATCGCCCCAACCAATAGTCATTTCACCAGTACCGGCTATCTTAAGGTTGACGGTGGAAGCTTTCGTGGTCAAAGTCATTTGTTTGACACCTGTGTTCATGCAGGCAGTCGTTATCACTATAACAACCACAATAATACCAAATACAAACTTTTTCATTTTTAAACGTTTAAATATTCATCCCAAAAATACTCTTTTCCATATTTATTTTTCAACTTCAACAAACATTTGATCAAAATTGATGATCACTTTTTTTGGACATTATTTTCAGCAATTTGAAGCGCTTTTTCTAAAACTGCATCTCGTCCTTCCTTGATGTCCTCGATGGTTTCTTCAACATATACATCCGGTGCTATCCCTGTGCGATAATAATAGTGTCCGGCGCCCAATTCGCTCAAGACTTTCATTCCGGTAAAAATTACTTCCACGCCTGAGGGCAGGTAGATCAAATTAATCCGGCCGTTACATCCTCCGGTATTCGTACCAACAAAATAGCCTAATCCGTTATATCGCACATTATCAAACGTTTCTTCAAAGTTACTGATAACATTGGGGCCAGTAAGGAAAATATTTTTCATGTTTGTATTACGAGGCAAGGAGGGAAGTGTATCCTCAATGACAGGAGTTTCAGGATATGTAATTTTCGGAATAACGTATCTTCCATCTTTATTTGATTTTAGTTCCGTACCAGGGCATAATAATGGAATCATGTAACGAAATAAAAAATGCGAAGCGTTTCTGGCGTCGATAATCACCGTTTGTTGTGGCTTCCTTTCGGTAAGTAACTTTTTAATCTCATCAAAATTACTCATGTACACATTGAGATAAAGCACATTGTCGTTGAGCCAACCACTTCGTTTACGTTGATTTGTGTTGTAAAATCCACCATAATAATCAGATGGTGTTAAGGTGTTTGTCTTTATGGTCAGTTTCTCGTTATTACGCATTACTTTTATCGAAATTGTCGAATCCGTATAATAAGCCGGCCATTGGTATCCTGCCACAGCAGCCCTATGATGTTTCCCGCCCGATATCAATGCTTCACAATTTTCGAAGTCCTTTAACGCATCATTGCCATTAACACTCAATATAATATCCCCCTTCTCAAAAGAAGTATCAAAATTATGGATGACCATGATTTGATTATTCATCTTTTTGACGCTCAACGGTAAATATTTTTCAAACTTTTCGTTTTCTGCAATTTCCTTAATAGATACATGTGCATCTTCTAATTTAGCCATCATCCGTTTTAACGGTTTTGAATTGTATAATTTGTCGTGGGAAGATATCAACAATAAAGTATTTGTCAGTTCGTTATCCCAGTTTACCGGTAATTCGGCTAAATAAGGGCTGAAATATTTGATGGCGTTCCATGTAACCATTATATCAGCACACATCAAGATACTGTTGGATACAGATGCAGCCTTTTCGGATATTTGCTTTTTTAACTTTGATAAAGCATCACGGTTACTTGCCGGGTAGGTTTGTTCTTTTGTACCGTACAAAGCTAGAGGAATATGTACATACAAGCCGTCTGCCAGTTTTTGAGATTTGTAATCACCGAAATGAGCGTGTTCCTCAAAAATCAGGTTTCTCGTTCGAATGCTTACTTCTTTTTCAAGATAAGAATATTCATATACGTCAGGATTTGTCTCCCTCATGTTAAGAGACCCGCCAAAAACAGGCGTGCTTATTGTTTTGCCGTTTGTTACATCTTCCAATATGATCTTGTCTACACTGAATGAACCTTCGCCCTCGGTGTATATGCCCCAATATACGCTTGAGTTGCTATTGGCTCCGACCAATAACCCACATTCATATTCTTCCCATTCCCCGGTATTGACAAGCGGTGTTGCTGTGGTGTCTGCGCAAAAATTAACGTAGGCATCATCAGCATCGGTAAGTTTAAGGAATATTTTGAAATCGTCGGACAACGATGTTTTTTTGACCTGGGCTTTTATCTTTAATTCACAACCTTTATAATCGTTGGCAGGAAAGTAAGTATATATCGCGACCTTGCTTACATTACGGGTTTGCAACGGGCGATTAATCCTTTTACTTACGTAATAATTGCTCCATAAGCCTAAATCAACTCCATGGTGTTGCCATGCAACAAGATACATCCCGGTTGTGTCGGGAGGAGTTATTGACGGTTGATTTGAAGGCGTATCTTCTCCCGAAAAGGAGATTCCAGGTACAATCGGATGGAAAAGCAATTCCAGTTCCTTTTTCAAGTCATCTACAGAACGGCATCCGGCTACTTGCGAAGAGCCGTACAGGGCAAAGCTGTTCCAATCTATTTCTTGCGCTTCATCCGATGGATTAAACCAGCGAGCCAGTCCATATGTGTGGGCAAAAGCCGCAAGATTTTCAACTTTCCGTATCTCTGTATCCGCAGTACAGGAATACAATGAAATTGATAACATAAAAAGCAAAAATATTTTCATCGTTTTCAAATTTATACTTCTCGCGGCATGAATTTACCTACGGTGAGATCGCTTATGCTAAGTTGTGCTTTGCGTCTTCGCGCCTTTGCGTGATTATTCTCTCGCAAAGGCGCGAAGACGCAAAGTAAGAAAAAATACAAATACACAAAACTGGCCGTGCGAGGTATAGCTATTCATCATTTTCTAAAATAAGAAATACCATATCCCTCTGCTCATTTTATCGCGTGAATTACTCCTGAACGTCTAAAAAGCATCACGCAGCACTGCGAACTACTTTTAAATGTTTTAAAGTGCTTTACATTTTGGCGTAAGATGCTTTAAAGTATTTTAAAGCAGATTACATTCCGGCGGGATATGCTTTAAAACGTTTTAAAGTGCTTTACATTTCAGTGCGACATACTTTAAATCGTTTTAAAGTGCATCACATTCCGGCGTAATATACTTTTAACCGTTTTAAAGTACCTTACGCCGCCGCGTCAACGACTATTAACTGCTTTGAAGTACTTTACGCCGAAAGGTAAAAGGTAAAAAGGAACCTAAAATCCGAAACTCGAAACTTTTTATTCTTCATTCACCGGTGGTTCTTCGTCGTCCTGTTGCGGCGGCATTGGCGGTTTATTTGATACTTTCGGAAAAAGACTATCGGCTACCGATACCCCGAATTCCTTGCGGGCATCCAGCCAGTTGTGTTCGTATTGGCGCCGTACGGCAAGTTTGGCCAGTTCTTCGAAGGCTTGTATGTCTTTCAGCCGGTTGATAGCCTGTTGGTAGGTATTCCATGCCGCTGTAGAGGCATCTGCTTTTTCCTGCAGGGTTGCGGCCAATGGTTTCAGTTCGTGGCCATCCTCCAATTGATTGATTTTTATCACTATTTTGCTGACTTCTTGTGGCTCCTTGGACAAGGGCATATATACAATGGTCGAAAACCCGTGTGTAGGAAACAATAAATCCCGCACCCGCGAGAGATGATCGCGGTCATATTGCTGGGCTCTCTCAAAGGTGGTACGTACGGCATTGTCCAGTTCAGTATCACACAGTATCACATCGTCATAGGCATATTCGCGCTCGTCCGAGGCGTCTTTCCGCTCTTTTTCTTTTTCCTCCAATTTCTTCAACGCTCCCTGCAAGGCAGCAGCATATTTCTTAGTTTGGGAAACCCGTCCGCAAAGGCGTGCATGCCGTTTCGCCATACGCAGATGCATTGCTGCAGAATCTCTCTGTAAAATCATTCGTGCCATTTTGATGATATGATTAATAAATTAATAAAAATAAATATTACTTGACTTTCATCTCTTAGGAATGAAGACAAAATAATTTACTCATTTGACAGGATTAACATGATTTACAAGATGTAAATAATCCTGTCAATCATGTTAATCCTGTCTGAAGAAGATGGGGATGTTATTTTGTCATTGTTACTTAATTTAATCTATGGCAATATTAAACAATTAGAAAATTATTTCCAAGCTTTATGTTATTTTTCTACTATAAATACCGATTTGCATCCATCTAAACTCAACCGGAAGCTGGTTTTTCCATTTCCTTTTGTTGTGTTTATCTTTCCGCCCGTTTCGCCGGTATGCGGATTCCAGGCTTCCAACCGGTATGCTCCATCCAGCTCAACATCAACAGTTTTAGGAGTTACATCCGGGTTGGCAAAAAACCATAGGTTCGTGCCCTGAAGCTGTTTATGTATATTACGCAGGCTCGTACCGGAGGTGAACCGTAAAGCCTGTTTCGCAGATAGTTGATTAAAAGCTGCTTTCAGGCGGGCGGGTACGGGATGTTCTATGTAAACCGCTTTTTTGCTGTCCGTCAAATTCTTGACAATAGTTGCAACCTTGGCATCGTCAGCAGCAACTGTCGCTTTTTCGGGCAAGTACGAAGTAAAAATGACACTCCCGCCTGCCTGGGCAAAATCACGGATCTTTTCGAGGTTGGTCAACGAAATAGTACGGCATGCAGGTACAACCAATGTTGTGAAAGCATTGTGCTGAGTAGTGTTGTCCAGCAATAGTCGATCTCCGTCGATACGGCATTGTCCGTCTAACACTTCGGGATGCAGGAACATGTAATCGTAGCCCAGGCTATCGAAAAGCGCCACACCGACATCCACATAATCCAGTCCCGGTATTTCCACACCACCACGGTAATAACCCAGCGGACCGTCCATGTAATGTCCGCTTTGCATGGTGTGTATGGGATAAAGAACCGCTACATCGCCCACCCAACGGGCATCATTTTGCATCAGCGCGTTCAGGCGCGACAGGTAATCGGTGAAAATGTGCAGACTGTCGGCATAGATCGGGTTACGAAGTGAAAGTTCGGGTTTGAAGACAACTTTGTCCGTATTATACCACACGGCATGTGGGATAAGCACGTTGATACCTTTCGCATATTGGTCCATGGCTATGCCGAAAATCTCGTCCCAGCCGATGTTACCCATAGCGCCATAGGTTTCGGACATCACCAACGAATGATCCCAGTTATGTGCGGCTGAACTGACCACCTTGTAGAACCACTCGGCCGGACGGTTGCCGCCGATCTTGTCAATGCCGGGGACATCCTGGTATTTGAAACATTTCATCAGGTCGCCTGATGTACCCACACAGTTGACTACTTCCTCGTTGTCCTGGTGGCCGGTAGCCAGCACGCCGTGTTTGCGGCTCCAGTCGCTTACCAGTTTGGGATAGCCTGCCGCATACAGTTCCGTGCGGAAACCGAACAGGTAATTACGCGCCTGTGCGGTTTCGGGGCCGATATCGTACCACAATGCCGGGTAATATAACGCAGGACTAAATCCGTATCTTGCTTCGAACTTTTGGTTAAATTCCGGAGTCCATGAACGGCCTTGGGCATAATATAATGTGGGTTCGTCGAAAAACGTGCCCACTACCGTTGTGCCGAAATACTCGCCGAAACGTTTGTAGTACTCGTCATGTGTCATACCAATGTACAGGCCGACAGCTTCAGGGCTCATGTAGTCCATGATCGTATTACCTGCATCCACACAGGTGAACAACATCACCTTCCAATGTCCGTTACTGGGAGTCTGCCATTTCAGTTTGTTGCTGGCGATAGAACTGATCAGGTCGATCCGTTCGTGCGCAATGGTATCCATAGCCACGGCTGCCATCAATTGTTCCTGTGGAAGCTCCTTCTCGAATAATACTCCCGGTCTGGGCTTGTATTCGATTTTGTCGAGTCGTTTGTTGGTGTGTGCGGGATACTTTTGTTTGAAACGCCCTACCCCATCGCCATTGATGTCGCCTGCCGTACCGCTCGGAAAACCGTATTCATCATAAATCCATAATGTCATGCCCTGTTTCTTGGCTTCTTCCAGACACACCCGGTACACATCAAAATAAGCATCAGTAAGATATTTGGGTTCGAAATCCTTACCAAAGGGCAGGATGCTGAGGCCTCCGTAACCGGCATCCTTGTAACCGGCCATCTGGCGGGTCAATTCGGCGGGTTCCACTCGAGTGTCGTTCCAGAACCAGAGCGGGTTGGGCCGGACACTTAGGGGCGTAGTTTGGAAATTTTGCTCGATGATTTGCCATTCCTTGCTTTTGGAAGTACAGGATGCCAAGACAATGAGAAATAAAGGAAAAAGTTTTTTCATGTTTGAAATAATGGTTTGATGACTTGATTTATTGATGCGGCTGACCTGATAGGTTACGGCTTGTAAACATATCCAGCAATCATTTGATAAAGGCCAGGATTTCACCTTTCTGCACCTGATCGCCTTGCTTTACGTAAGTACCGACAATGGTTCCTCCATACCCGACTTTTACCGCCTCTATTCCATAAAAACTTTGGATGTAACACAGTGTCGCTTTTTCATCAATCAGATCTCCCTCAAACGGAGCCGAAGAAGTATCTGCAAGGTCGTATTGCCAAATGACCTGTCCTTTACAGGGAGCATGGATCGGCTTGGCAAAAGGATATTCTTTGGTGATTTCTTCAAAACTGAACATCGGGATTTCCACAATCGGCCGTTTGATAACGATTGGCGTGCCTGCTTTTTCCCTAGCTTGTTCCAGTTCTTGGTTGAAACGGTTTTTAGCCGCGCCCGATTTGAAATCACGGTATTGACGTTCGTGCATAGCGAATTCGAACAACTCCTCCTGGTCGGGCCCCTCGTCCCAACCCAGCCCTGCCATTTCTTTCCTGAATTTTTCCAATTCATCGGGAAAAGCTGCTTGCGGATCGCCATCATAGAACTCATACCCTTTGGCCTTTGCCAGTTCGATGATCCTTGGAGCCAATGGTCCGGGAAGCTTCCCGGTTTTACCCAGGATCATATTCCAACTATCTTTATCTATGTTTGTGAAACGGTGTTCATTTTTGGCCATCGAAAGGATGTTCATCAACGCGATATTTTTCACATATTGACTGAATGGAGTCACTAAGGGAGGATAGCCCAATATGGGCCAGATATTCTCAACCTCCTTAAAAAGCTGTACTACCAAGTTGTTCAGGGTGACTTCCGGTTTGTTCTGCTGCCTAAGGGCCGAATTGATTGCACCATGCATCCCTTTGAGGTCAGCCATCATCGATCCCATCATTCCACCCGGCAGACCACATCCTACAAGCAACGATGTCATGATTTTATTGCTTGGGTCGATAAAATAACCCAGGAAATCATCCATAAAAGACTGGGTCAGGCGGCGGGCTTCCATGTAAGCATCCATGTTAATGCCGGGAACCAGAAAGCCGGCATCCTTCAACATAGCCTGTATCGTAATGATATCCGGGTGAATCATCCCCCACGACAAAGGCTCCATGGCGACATCAAGGATATCCACCCCGTTTTGAGCTGCCTCATACATGGACACGTTCGAAAAACCAGGGCCGATATGCCCATGATACTGGATCACCACCTTAGGATGCCGGGTTTTGATATTTTTAACAATTTGTCCGATGCTGTACGGACGGCCGATTCCTGCCATGTCTTTCAGGCAGATTTCGGTGGCGCCTGCGTCAATCAATTGCTCTGCAAGATTTGTATAATATTCAACCGTATGCAAAGGCGAATAGGTGATACACAGGGCAGCTTGCGGAATCATACCGCCTTCTTTGGCGTACCCGATGGACGGGATGATATTACGCGGATCGTTCAGCCCGCAAAAAATACGGGTAATGTCCACTCCCTGGGCATGTTTCACCCGGTACATCAATTTCCTGACATCCGCAGGAACCGGGTACATCCGAAGCCCGTTCAGTCCCCGGTCAAGCATATGGGTTTGTATGCCTGCTTTGTTAAACGTATCAGTAAACGTACGTACTGCCGTGTTCGGATTTTCGCCGTACAACAGGTTCACCTGTTCGAAAGCTCCACCATTGGTTTCAACCCGCGAGAAGCAACCCATGTCGACGATTACGGGAGCTATCTCTTTCAATTGATCTACACGGGGCTGATATTTACCGGCCGATTGCCACATGTCCCGGTATACCAAGCTAAATTTAATTTCTCTTGCCATATATATATTTAATGATTCAAAATCCAGGATATAAGATTCAATGTCGTTTAGTTAAGCGTTCGGCTGAGGTAGAACCTCGGCCGAACAACCCCAATTCCTTAACTAAACAACATTGATATAAGATTTATGAAATTATTCAAATTTTATGATATTTAAACACGAAGTACTACAAAGGAATTTGTCTCTGGCGAGTTCGTAAACTCGATTTACAAAGGTACTATCTTTTCAGAATCTTTTTGATGATACTTATCACAAAGAATAAAGAAATTTACCACCGCTCTATATTATATGGCTTTTTGACCATTCTTTGTGTGACATTATGTTCATTTTATACTTTCAATCGAAAAACATTCCGCTCAAAGCGGCATTAACACCCCGTACCTGGTCGATCCGGATGCGTACCGGACGGTCGAGACTATACGTTACATATTTTCCTCCGGCATAATCGCGTACCATATATACAGGCATTAGGAGTTTTTTATTGTCCAGATCAAATATCTCAATGGCTGTACGGCGGTTCTGCTGATCCCAGTCAACAAAGTACAGCGACACTTTATAGTTTTGCTTTTTGCGACACGGTATGTCAATAGTCATGGTTTGTTCGCACGGGATGGGATCGCGGGTGATGATAGCCCCAATATTACGTGTGCCGTCCTTGTCGGAAAGCAGTGCCCGGCTATCATTCGTAGCGGTTACCCAGTGGATCTTTCCGGTTTTGTTGAAGGCTATGTTTTCAACAAAATCCGGTAATGATGTCCTGTTTTTCAGGCTATCGAAATTAAACAACACGTAACCTTTGCTTCCGTATTTTCCCTTCCAGTTGCCGTGGGTAATAGTATCTTCCATAACAGCCGCTTCGATGGAATATTGCAACGGTTCGATTGTCGGAATACGCAAATCGCCCGTATAATGAACCTTTATCTTGTAGTTTCCTTCCGTAAGCCCTGCATAATATACGTATTGGGCATCTTCGCGATTTTTGAGGAAACGGTTACCATCGAGTTCAATGTTGGTAATGTTGCGTCCCGCCTTGGGTATCCCGATGGTTGCCTGTGTTCCGCGGGGAACCGTCAGATCGCCTTTACCCCTCGCGGCATCGAACGACAGGACGATGGTTCCGTGCGGCGTGGGTACGCTTCCCTTTACCCATGTAACAGCCGCCGACAGGTGGGGTTTAACAATGAATGTAGCGAAACCCGGGCTGGTGGGCTTGATACCCAGTATTTCCTCACTCAGCCACTTGGTGACACCCGCACTCCACGGATGCGTGAGGCTGGTGTAACCGCACTGGTTGTTTACCGGTGCGTCGTTGGGCTTGGATATGAGGTTCCATGAGGGGCGGAAGACTTCAAAAAAAGTGGTTCCACCATAACGCAACTGGCCGCCCCAACAATCGTCGATAGTTGCCAGCGCTTCGTCGTGACGCTGCATCCGCGCAAGCGACTGAATAATGAAATATTGATTGAACGGCGAATAAGATAAACGTTGCATACGGTCCGAAAAAGCGTTCCTCCACAGAATATCCTGTTCCCTCGGGTTGACGAATGCAGCATTGACAGCATCAGCTGCGGCATGTATGCCCAGCGGTTCAGGCCAACCGATATTTTTACGTAATTCGGTTACTTTTTCGGAAGCATACCGTTTGTATTTAGCCGACAATTCGATGTAACCAGCTTGCGCCAATGCATCGCCAAATTCATTCCATGCCCTTATAGATAGCATTTTATAGGCATTTTGCGATTCGGCACCTTCCGGATTTTCGAATCCGGCGCCCAGGCGTTCATCCCATCCGTAAAAAGATAGTTTCGGATTCTTCCCGAAATGTTTATAGGCTGTGTCGAGCTTGGCACATGCGTTTTTCAGCATTTCGTCCAGCAAAGGCTTGTCGCCCGTGTAGTTGTAATAATCCACAAGGCTGAGTACCCAATAAAGTGAATAACTGGCGATGCCGTTGAACTGTGTAGAAGTGTAGCGGATGTTAGCCTTCACGAAATCGAAATTACCAAAAGCCACCATGGACGCCGCCTGCGACGGGTGTGCATCGCCTGTCCACGAATGGCGGTCGCTGCGCTCCATGAGGATAGCACCAAAATAGTCGTTCAGCAGGTTCAGCTTCACATCGTAAGCCCCGGTATACCAGGTGCGGGTGAGCATGGTGTCGCTGCACGCAAAGCTACCTTCGTAGTTGGTGGGTTTGATCTGGCAGACAAGCCTCACCGCTGATATATCGGCCGGACGATTGAGTTTGCGGATGTGTATCCATGCGAAGCGGACACCTTCATATAACTGCTTGTTGAGTTCCAGACGGTACGTATTGCCATAACGAACAGGAATGGTCGTTTTTACAGGATGTTCGGACCCGGCATTGAATATAGCCGATTCATTGAACTCGCTGATACTCGCCTCGATCTCTCCATCGAGGTTGCGGCTGTCGAACTCAAGCCATGCAGCGCTCACCCGCCCAAAATCGAACATCAGGTTGCATTCACCCGGTACTTTCATTGACTGGACGTCTTCTATTTCCACATGTTCCGGTTTGTCGGCTGTTACGCTCACCGGGTTAAGCGTGTAAATTTCCAAGCTGTCGGTATATTGCGGACGCTCCCACCGGTAAGCTACCAACGGGTCGGGCGATTGTGGAACGGGTATTCCCGAAAAGGAACCGCTCACCGGCGGATAAGGTTCACGGATGATTTCCTTACGCGATGTGCACGCGAAACAACACACCAATGATAGGATAACAAGGATGAATAATGGTTTGGTTTTCATAACTATTGATTGAATCACTCTATTTTATATAATCCTTCGAAACTGATGTAATGCCTGGTGATTCCCAACTCTTCCATCAGCTCACGTATTTCCACTGTTTTGAGGATATGGGTATTAAATCCGCCGCCTATGTCGTTGTTATATACCCATGACGGGGTTGGCCAAAGGCAGGCGGAGAATCTGACGGCACGGTAAAATTCCTTACTGACGCCCTGTTGCCCATGATGCGCCATCTGCATATAATCGCAATCCAGATCTTTACGGTAAGGACCGTTCAATAATAGATCACCGGCTTCAAGCCCCAGGTCGGCCAGGAAGAGGATCGATTTCTTTTTATCCCACACACGGATCGCCATACTTGAATTATTGTAGGGATTTGTACGGATACTTTCGTTGGTAACCGTCAGTATCTTGAAGTTTACCCCATCAATATCCAGTTGGGTACCAGGTGTGGTATAGTTCACCACGGATACACCCGATGCAGCCAGTGCATCGTAATAGGCGGTAGCTGTTGATGCACAATGAGGCTCTGTATCGCGGAGTGCCGGCGAAAACTCGGACTGGTACAGCTTTTTAATGATAATACCCTGCGGCGCTTTAAGTATCTCTGTCAACGCACCAATATGGTCGGGATGCGGATGAGTGACGAACCATGCTTCCACTTCATTGCCCAATGCAGCCAGAAAACCCCGCAGGTAGGGTGTTTCTTCCTTCACGCCGCCGTCCATCACCACCACTTTACCATTGCGGGTGAGGATGATATACGAATTACCGATGGTATTGATCTGCGACGGCAACTGCCACAGGGTAAAAGTGTTTTTAGCGGCTATGGCCGGAATGATGCTACAAAATAATACGATGGTAAAACATATTTTTTTCATGGTAATGATTTTATTCACAATCAAGTATGATCTTTAAATCCATGCTTGAACAAGTTGGAAAATATGATGCAATGTACGGCAAATAACCAGTGAATATATGCTGAAATGTTCCAAAAATTTTAGTTTTTTGATCAAAATATAGTTAGTTCGTGGTTTGGCATATAGTTTTACTATACAAAAACCGCTGGCAGGTAGAATTATTCTTCAAGTGGATCAAGCAACATCTGAAAATAAAGTCATTCTGGGGAACTTATGATACTAAACCGCTAACAAATATAATTTTTAATCCACTTGAAAAGCGTGATTGATTTTATGGTTTCATTATCTTTATCCATATTTTTCAGGTACTCTTCCAGTTTCAATTCCACATCAAGCAATGTATTGAAGGTTGAGTTTTTAAAACCGCCATCCTCTCTTATCAGATGCCACAGGCTTTCAACGGGATTGAGTTCCGGGGAATACGGCGGTTGGAACAAAGGAATGATATTCTCTTGCCTGCTTGTTTTTTTACCCGTATGCCATGATGCCCTGTCCATGACCATGATGATCCTGTAATGATTGAAAGCTTCGGATACATGTTTCATAAATATGTCCATACAGTTTTCATTGGCATAAGGTAATATCAGCGAATAAGTTTCCCCTGTTTCGGGACAAGCTGCCAAATAAACGTAAGTATATTCCCTGATGATTTGATTGCCCACTTTGGCCCTGCCTTTGGGCGGAACCCAACAGGAAGAAATATTGTCAATACGTCCGAACCTTGCTTCATCCTGAAAAAATAATTTTATCGGCCTTGAATCTTGTTTATCGTCAAACCCTGTTGATCGGGCTGCCAGCTTTTCCCCGAAGTTTTTTTATATTCTTCCTGAGCCTGCCGGTCTGCTTTCGGGTGTGATTGCCGGGGTGCTTTTTTCTTCCAATTGTGGCGGGAAAACAAATCCCAAATGTAGTCATCCGATACTTCCTTACCCACCCCGGTTTCTACTTTCTTCTTAATTTGTTTGTATGTGAGTATCCGTCCCGGCAATGCTTCTTCTTCGATAGAGGATAGAAGCGCTGCCTCTTCTTTTATGGATAAGTGACACCGTTGTTCCCTGCGACCTCCCCATTGACCATAGACACGCCAATGAATCCCTGACTTGTTGTACAGTTGAATAACCCGCAATATCTTGCTCTTCTTTACCCCAAGTATTCCGGCAATTTCTTCCGCCTTCTTACCCGGATTGGTTTGTACCGAATAGATAATTTGCCAGTCCCGGAAGGCACGTACTTCTGTCTGTAAATATAAGATATCCTTCAATTCCTCGTCGGAATAATGTGATACCGTTTGCAATTTTTTCATCAAATATTTTTTGCAAATATACAAATATATCTTGATAGCGGTTTAGTATAAGTACTGTTTTAGGTCTTTTTTGTTATTATTGTTGTTAATCCAAACACCTGTGCCAAGAGTAATAGCAATCCCCGTCACCACCACGAGAAGTTCGCGGAGAAATTTCACGATAGGATTCATTGATTTTTTTTTACTCATTTGAGATATCCTGTTTAATGTTTCAAAATTTGACAAAAATATATAAAAATAGGTGCCAATAAAAGATGAAATTGATAAAAGTTCATCAAACCTATCTAAAGTTCGTCATAGCTGACCGACTTTGATCATAAGTTAACAGATACTCATTCTAATAGCAAAGACTCCAATTCAGGGTCTATACCACAGCCGAATAAGTTTTATATCCGCCTGAAAGGTTTTTTACTGAATAACCTCTTGCTGTTAATATTCTGTAAGCGAGATATCCGCGCTGTCCAACAGCACAATATAGATATACCGGTTTCCCCGAAGGGATTTCCGAAAGCCTTTCCCGCAATTCATCCAACGGGATGTTGATGGCTCCATCAATAGCGCCAGCGGCAAATTCCCCGCGGGTACGTACGTCGAGTATGGTTATTTCGTTCCTGTCGGCATCCTGTACTTCGCGCCACGAAACCACTTCCATTGCACCATTGATGATATTACCTGCCACATAGCCGGCAATGGCCACCGGATCTTTAGCCGATGAGTAAGGTGGGGCATAGGCATGTTCGAGACGGGCAAGATCGTGTACCGTGCCGCCTTGTTTGATGGCAAGAGCGATCTGGTCGATGCGTTTATCCACACCATCGTAACCCACGCATTGCGCACCATACAGTTTTCCGTTGTCCGGATCGAAGATCAGCTTGATACTCAGGGGTAAAGCATCCGGGTAATAACCTGCATGCGAGTTGGAATGTGTCGTAGAGCTCCGGTATGCTATATTCATTTGTTTCAAACGCTTAGCAGATAAACCTGTTATGGCAACCGTCATGTCGAACACCTTAGCGATGGCAGTGCCAATGGCGCCCTCGTACTTTGTAGTATTTCCGTTTACCATATTGTCGGCAACGATGCGTGCCTGCCGGTTGGCCGGATTGGCTAAATAGTTTAGCCACGGTTTGCCGGTCAACGGGTGGGGAAACTCAATGGCATCGCCAACAGCATAAATATCTTTCGCAGAAGTTTCGAGATACTCATTCACCCAAATACCGCCGGTTTCGCCGATTTTAAGCCCAGCCTCCCGTGCAAGTCTGCTTTCAGGACGAACACCGATGGAAAGGATTACCATATCAGCCAGAATAGTTTTCCCGCTTTTGAACCGGACATTGATCCGGTCGGCTTGCCGTTCGAACCGTTCTACTGTCTGTTCTAAGTATAGATTCACGCCTTTCTGTTGCAAATGTTGATGTACCTGCGAAGCCATCGAAAAGTCAAGCGGTGCCATCACCTGGTTGCTCATCTCCACGATGGAAACTTCGGCTCCTGCATGGTGCAGGTTTTCGGCCATCTCCAGTCCGATAAACCCTGCCCCCACAATGATAGCCTGTCTGATTGTGCGGTTGGTCAGGTAATTTTTGATTTGGTCGGTGTCGGACACATCGCGCAAGGTGAAAATTCCTTCCAGGTCGATCCCCTCTAATGGTGGCTTCATGGGCAAGGCGCCAGGCGAAAGTAGCAGCTTGTCATACGTTTCGGTATATTCGTTGCCGTCAGCGCGGCGGATACGGACTGTTTTTCCGGCAGGGTCGATATCTACGGCAAAATTTTCGACACGTACATCAATCTGATACCGTCCGGCAAACGATGCCGGGGTTTGAAGGATCAGTTTCCGGCGGTCGGTAATCACATCTCCTATATAATAGGGCAATCCGCAATTAGCATATGAAATGTACCTGCCTTTTTCCAAAAGGATAATTTCTGCAAATTCGTCGTTACGACGTATCCGGGCGGCTGCCGTGGCTCCGCCTGCTACTCCTCCGATTATTAGATACTTCATATTTATACTTCTTATATTTTTCTGCAAAGATTGGTTATATTTTCCATAAAAACAAATTTCCTGTGGAAATTTGTTTTTATGGAAAATATGTCGTATATTTGTCCCCGGATTTTAAAGTTATAATCCATATCGTAAGTATGATTTATGCCTAAGATTGGAAAGACCTATCAGGCGTTACCATAGGTTTGGGCATTTATCTGGAATCATAAAAATAAAAACAAATATATGTTCAGGATGTTTTTCAGGAAATATTGGCTCACCTTATCGGGAATAATACTCGGCACGTTGGGTGGTTTCCTATATTGGAAATTTGTGGGTTGTACAGGCGGAAGTTGTCCTATAACATCGTCGCCTCTGATGAGCTCATTGTGGGGTGCAGCATTGGGTGGATTGTTGTTTAGCATGTTCAAAAAAGATCATAAAAAGGGTGAATCAACGGAAACAGGAATTGAAGTGTAATGTTAAAATAAAGAAAATGAAAAAGATCATTTTATCATTGTTCGTGGCGGGGGTAATGTTTTCCGCATGTGCCGGACAATCGGAAAATAAACAGGAAAATAGTGTATCAAAAACAGATAAGAAAATGAAAATAAAAGAATTAAGTAAAGCAGAGTTTTTGGAAAAAGTAGTAAATTACGAAGAAAATTCTTCGGAATGGAAATATCTGGGCGACAAGCCGGCCATTATCGATTTTTATGCATCGTGGTGCGGTCCCTGCAAAATGATTGCCCCAATTCTCGAAGAATTGGCTGCAGAATACGAAGGGCAGATATACATTTATAAGGTCGACACGGAAAAAGAGCAGGCACTGGCGGCTGCATTTGGCATCAGGAGTATCCCCTCGTTGTTGTTTGTCCCGATGACCGGTCAACCGCAGATGGCACAGGGCGCCATGTCGAAAAACGATTTCAAAGAAGCAATCAATAAGGTTTTATTGAACAAGTAGCAATCCTGTGGCGGTATGAATGTGGAAATATTATGCAGGATCAGGGACATTTACCGTTCGATTGCTGAGTTTGAAACGCATTTTGAAAAAGTATACGGTCTTTGTCTCAACGAAGGCATGTTGTTGTGCAGCTTGTCGAAGGAAGAACGCCTGTCGTCGGGCGAAATTGCCGGATTGCTCAATCTCACAACATCCAACACGTCCAAAGTGCTCAAATCGGTAGAAAGCAAGGGATTGATCGGACGTGTGTTGGGTGACAAGGACAAACGGCAGATGTATTTCTCACTTACCGCCGAAGGACGGGAAAAACTGGCATCTGTCAAATGTGCCGATATGGTGATGCCTGACATGTTGAAACTTCTGATAGATGGCAGATAATTACACAGAAACCAGGTTTTCTCTATTTTTAAAATATAAGTTCAACAAATAAATGATAACGAGTATTGTTGTTGCAACAATCATGTAAGCAAGAAAATAGTTAAGCCCTATTACATCTTTAAACGACGGTTGTTGCGGATTCCCTATTGTTGTTAGCATAAAAAATGCAAATCCGTTATTTACAAAATGCATAAATATGCAAACCCATATTGAACGGGTTTTGTAATAAATCCAACCTAATAGACACCCCATCACCAGAGGATATATCAATTGATATGGATTTAAATGGAAACAGGTAAAAATAATTGCCGACCATAAAATGGCCCATTTAGGATTCATTTCATTTTTTAGTAATCCTTCTAATATTATTCCTCTACAGATAATCTCTTCAAATATTGGAGCTGCTATAACTACAGATAAAAATGATGGAAATGAGGCGTTTGCAGCTCCTTCTATTGCTTTTTTCGCATTATTGAGATATTCCCGGATACTATCCGGAAAAGGAATTAAGTCAACAAATCCACTTATAGGTTCGAATACCATTGCCGATAATGGCATGATGAAAAACACCAGCACATAAACAATAGGAGAAACCTTGTTTTTTGCAAATACAAATTTTTGTTTTCTGGCTTTTAACATCAACATGGTAAATGCCAGCAGGCATGAAAAAACAATCATATAGTTGATAAAGTTCAGCCAATATTTTCCACCATTGGTTGTGAAAATTGATGATAGCAAAAATGACGCTAAAAGCACAAAAAGCTGTAGAAATAAATATATTCCAAAAATAGTCCAGGCTTGGGAAAGGGTAGGATAATTTTTTGACAATGTGTTATCTGTATCGTATAAGAAGCTTATATCCACGTTCTTATTATGTTCGTTTGTTTCTTTTTCTGCAACATTTCATCATCTTATACATCTATTTTATTGCAAAAAATGACAAATGGTCTGTTCTGCAAATATACAAAATATGAACAAGTATCAGTTAATACTTCGGAGAATAAAGCGGGTTCGATAAACAGTGTCGAACCCACGTTCGTTTCATGAGAACGATAGCGAAAGTACCAATCTCACTATCGATGATTGTTGGTGAACTAATTTATTTTTACCGATTTTCCCATAGCGGGAACTGCGTATACTGCAGGGCTTTTACAATTTTCGGGTATTTTAAATTTTGATTTGGGAGTGACGAATACTAGTTTATCCCCTTCATATACCTCGTAAGCTACGGCATTTTTAGTGTCGGTATCATAGTTTGCACCATTAACCATCACTTTGCCTTTTTCGACAGAGGTTTTATCTTTGAATGTTCCAACACACTCATCATGTATATACCAGATATTGGCATCGGGCTTTGTATATTTGGAAACATATTTTTTGAATCCGTCAACATCATCTTTCGTAATTTTAAAGTTTTTTGTATAGTTGACCCTGTTTTGAATGGAGCTGTGGTCGGTGGCAGTACCCGATGTTACAGTCAACATGCCCCAGCGCTCAAAAAACTCGCTAAGATCGGTTTTCGATACGTCGCAACATATACGCATAAAATTCAGTTGTTGCCGTGCATCGTCGGGTACACGATCCAGATTTCGTATTTGTTCATGTACATCAGCATAAAAGTCTGTATAACCTTTCACATTGGAGAAATACAGCTGTAATTGCCAAAAAGGTATCAACTTACAGAAGACATCACCATGGTCGGAGTGCAGTACTTTACCAGCCAACATCTCGGTAAAACCTTTCTCGTACCGGTTGCTCCATACCCCGTCAAAATTGGAATTCAATTTTTCTTCCGACAAACGCGACTTATTCCCGAACATAGATTGTACATACATCGAGTAGATATTGTTTGAAACTTCGGTGAGCCCCACCCACCTTAAACCCTGTGTCTGGTTTATGTGACCGACCTCGTGCGCCGGTCCCCATATCTCGGTTGTACGCAATTTGTTTACATCGCAGATACGAGGCATTGTCGGGATAGAATATCCTGTACGATTGGCTGTTGCAAACATCCAATAATCTGATGTTGAGACATAAAACAACATGCGGTTACCATTTGCCCTTTTGTATTTTTCCAATCCCATAAAGCGTGATTCGAGATATACGATAGAATCGAAAGCGCCCAACAAACGTGATATGTCGGGAGTATATTTTTTGAAATCGTTAACCGGAAATACCAGGTGCGCGTATTTACCTTGCACATCGATGTATTTGTGCTTGGCATGCTCTAAAATTCTTTTCCAATCAAGATTTGTATTTTCAGCAGCATTGTACATCCCGTTTATTTTTCCGCTTGCTATATGTACTTTTACTGATGATGCATTCTTGTCATCCGTATGATACATTACATACAGCAACCCTCCGCTTTGGCATATAATACTATTGGCTCCTTCCTTAAGCATATAATCGACAGGAGAATAGTCATTATTAAAATTGATCGAACGCAAAGCAATATTTTGCCCGTTTGTTTTACCCACAAATACCACTATTTCTTCACCCGGCATGGCCACTATCCCGGTAGCATTGTCGAGCAGACTATAAGTACCCGTCCTGTTTTTAGCCGCAATAGTAGTGGGGTTCGGGTAAGGCTTATATTCTTTTACCCTGTAACGTTTATCGTAAGTATTAAGGTACAAGCTTTCTGCAAGGGCTTTGAATTGTGGATTTGCTATTGAGTTTATATCACTTTCCTTTACTCCGTTTTTAAGGCCGGAACAAGTGCCGTCCGAGAAAACATCAGGTATTTTATTCTTCTCGTTTCTACGGAAAAACTGCATTTCGGCGCAGCTTGCAAAACCGGTTTGGTTATCGCCCAAGCCAGACTTTACAATAACCTTTACATATCCTGGCTTTTTACCTTTGATGTCGATGACCGATGGTGTCCCGCTCCCTTTAAAATCGTATTTGCTGATGAGTGTTTCTTTTCCATTTTCGCTGACATAAACCTCTGTTTCCTTGAAATTACCATTCGATCCATCGGTGCGCGGGTAATATATCATATAATCAATAGTCTCCGGATTATTGAAGGTATACTTTAATTCAACAGGAAAGACGGTGTTAGACCAGCTTGAATGGTATATGGTCGACATATTACCGTCAATTGACTGGGCTGCTCCTTCGCCTCTTTGTTCGTTCGATGCAGTAGCTGACGATACTTTAACGGCTACATCCTTTTCCAGACCCCATGCACCGGGTTTCAGGTCGGGGGCAGTGAGTGTAGTATCTTTTGCAAATTTCTGTTGGGTTTGCGAGTAAATACAGTGTACCAGCAATAAGTAAACTATGATGACGGTCAATTTTTTCATGTTCTTATATTTTAAGGTTCATGTGAATTTATGTGGTAACAAAATTACTATTTTTCTATATGCTTCGATGAATTATTTATTACAATCATGCTGAAACAGAAAAGGGCAATAATATTTTGTATTATTCAAAAAAAATCCTTTATCTTTGTTCTGTCAAAATTACTGTTTCGTCAATTGGTTTTCTTCCGTAGCTGCTGAATATCCTCCTTGCGGGGTAGAGTGCGGATGTCGTTAAACCATTGGGCGAACGTATTTGTTTTATATAAATGATTATCGTTTTTTCACAAAACCAAGTATAATATCATATCTGATGTCTTAGGAAAAGAGAATTCCGGGACACCGGAGTTCTTTTTTTTATTTTATATCTTATATCAAAACCAAATTATCATGGCTAAAGTTTCGTATGTCACAGAAGAAGGACTTGACAAATTGAAAAAAGAATTGGAGCAATTGATTAATGTTGAGCGTCCTGCTATTTCGAGGCAGATTGCAGAGGCGCGTGACAAGGGTGACTTGTCGGAAAACGCTGAATATGATGCTGCCAAGGATGCACAGGGATTACTCGAAGCCCGTATTCACAAATTGGAAGAAACCATTCGCCACAGTCGCGTGTTGGACGAATCGCGGGTGGATACATCCAGTATACAGATTCTGAACAAGGTAAAGCTCAAGAATATGAAAAACAATGCAGTTGTTGAGTATACGTTGGTTTCCGAATCGGAGGCGAACTTAAAAGAAGGAAAAATTGCCATCACTACCCCAATTGGTAAGGGATTGGTGGGTAAGAAAAAAGGCGACATTGCTGAGATACAGGTACCAGCCGGAAAAATGAAATTCCAGGTACTCGAAATATCCCGTTAATTATATTATACATAACACAATGGCAAGTATTTTTTCAAAAATTGCGCACGGCGAGATTCCCAGTTATAAAGTAGCTGAGAATGATAAATATTATGCCTTTCTGGATATTAATCCATTGGTTGCCGGACATGTGTTGGTGATTCCCAAAGATGAAACCGACTATTTATTCGATTTGAGTGATGATGATTTGGGAGGTATCATGGTGTTTGCAAAGAAAGTAGCAAATGCTATCAAAAAGACAATTCCATGCAAACGTGTGGGGGTTGCTGTCATTGGACTTGATGTGCCGCATGCACATATTCATTTGGTTCCGTTACAGGGTGCACACGATATCGATTTTAGTAAGCCTAAGTTAAAATTCTCACCCGAAGAATTCCAGGAAATAGCTGATAAAATAGCAGCATACATATAAGAAAGCCGGTCAATTTTCGAAAATTGACCGGCTTTCTTAAAAAATAGTTCCACTTAGTGACATTGATAAAATAACATCCTCATCTTTTTCAGACAGGATTAACATGATTTACAAGATGTATATAATTGTAAATCATGTTAATCCTGTCAAGTGAGTAAATTATTTTGTCTGCATCCAAACTATTGTACTAAAAGTTTTGCCTTTACCTTGATTACAACACAAAATTGAATCCGACGCTAATGGCTACTGGTAATAAATCATTTTGCATTTCTATATTTGAATCTGCCTTAATAGCATCGTAATTATCCATAAACTTTTCCGACCGGAAAGGAATGAACAATCCTACACTTAATTTATTACCACTTTTTCCCAACATAATGTCGAGATTACCCCCTATGGTCATTCCATAAGATACCATATCATATTTCGAGGCGCCTATAACCCTGGTAACTCCATTATAACCGTAGAAAGCTATTAAGTTGGGGGACACCCTCTTATTGGGTAAAATTTTATAAGTTGCCCCTACATTCCAGCCGGCAGATAGCAGATTGTAGCCCAACCCTCCGAATAGCCCCAATTGTTTTATCGGCAGATATTCTAATTTTCCACCAATTCCACCATAATCAAAGCCTATTCCCAGTCCAAGATAAACTTTTTGTTCGCCGGATTGCGCACAAAGGTGATTTCCTATAAACAACAGGACAAGAATAATACATGCATTTTTTGATAATCTTTTCATATTGTTGGTGTTAAGTTAAAAATAAGTATTATTTCACATATTCAAAGATAGTCTTTTTTCTGACTTATACTAAAAAGAGACTATTCAAAAAGCCTCTTTTTCAATGTTTGATAATATTTTGATTATTTTTTCATCGGCACGTGCATCATCATATCTTCAATAATTTTCGTCAGCTCTCCGGCGGGCATTTTCCATGTCAGGTATTCGTGCGTTCCGTTAGGGTCGTCCTGCCATGTGTTGCTGCCATCGGATGCAACCGGCATATGGCCTTTTACTGTGTTGAAATATTTGTTTGTTCCACGAACGGCAACCAACACAGCTGTTTGATCCCAGCTTTGACGTCCGTCGAAATCGCCTTGCCGCAGGCAGATAGTGAAAGCCTCTTTAGCAGGAGTATTTTGTATGTTGGAAGCAATCAAACGTTTACCTGTATGTATTTTACTTCCTATTTCGAAGCCGCTCAACACGATGCGGGTAGGCCAGTTTTTAAAGACAAACTTTGAAGCCACCGAATCGCAAAAAACATTGAATTCCCGCCCTTGCGGAAATCCGCCGGCCATGGATACCAGATGGTTTACCTTTTTCTGTACCAATTGTTTCCCATCCAGCGGGCTGTATTGGTCTGCGGGTGATTGCAACAATGCTGCCAAATTGGTCAGAAATCCAACTGTTACAATTACTACCGAGTTGTCCGGTTCAGTAGCCAAGGCACGCCGATATACTTCTACGGCATCCGGAGCATCGGAAGTGGTATTCAGTTTATGTGGAAATTTGACTGGTAATGCTTCCGCCCATTTTTCTTGGTGTCCGTCGGCAAGATCGACTCCCTTTTTCGGTGCGCCCAATGGGATATCAGGACGTCCGAAATACGTATTAATCACGTCAATGCATGGCCCGGTAAATGCATACATATTACTCGACACGGTTGCCAGGATGCGGGCTTCGCCACTGTCAGCCAAGGCATGCAGCAATGTTAATGCACCTACATCATCGTAATCGGGTCCCATATCCGTATCGAAAATGATAGATACAGGATTTGTTTTTTTGTTACAACATGCACTAATACTTAATATGATACAAAGAACAAAAATGACGTTGGGAAATAATTTTTTCATGATTTTATGTGTTAACTTAAGAAAATTTATAATAATCCTAACTCCAGCAGCGCTTCTTCGGACATCATATCTTTCGACCATGGGGGATCGAAAACCAGGTTGATATCGGCGCCTTTCACACCTTCAATGGCTTCAACGCTTTCCTTCACGTTGAGCAGGATATCGTCGGCGATGGGACAATTGGGGGCAGTAAGTGTCATGGTGATGGTCACCGTGTTGTCATCATCCACCTTGATATCGTAAATTAGTCCAAGGTCGTAAATGTTTACGGGAATTTCGGGATCGTAGATACCTTTCAGTACTTCTACAATACGTGTTTCTAACTGCAAAAAATCTTTCATGTCCGGTTTATCTTCCATATCACCGCCTTTATGCCTTATTTTTAATACTTTGGAATGCCAATGCGTACAACTTCATCTGTTTCACCATCGACAGTAACCCATTGGAACGTGTCGGCGACAGATTTTGCCGCAAACCGATCTTGTCAATGAAATACAAATCGGCATTTACGATATCTTCGGGTTTCTGTCCCGACAGCACACGGATCAGCAACGAAATAATACCTTTGGTAATGATGGCATCCGTTTCGGCCCGATATATTACGACATCACCTTGCATTTCGGCCATCAGCCACACACGCGACTGACATCCGGTAATCAGGTATTCGTTCGTTTTATATTTCGGGTCGAGTGGTTCGAGGTCTTTACTTAGTTCGATCAGGTATTCATAACGATCCAACCAGTCGTCGAATATTTCGAATTCCTTGACAATTGTATCCTGTTCTTCTTGTATCGATTTCATTGAAGTCGGTTTATTATTTCGCAAAAGTACTACAAAAAAAATACCGGACTTTATGGAACACAAATTAGCTTCATTTTGTTGGATAGACTTTGTTGCAATTAGCAGATTGGAAAAATTGAAGTAATTTTGAAATTTTTATTGCCTGAGGGCAAGTTATTAGTAATATTTATGAATTGGATGATATTGATCATTGCTGGATTATTCGAAGTAGGTTTCACGTCATGCCTTGCTAAAGCTAAGGAAACTGCAGGAAATGAGTCATATTTATGGTATGGGGGATTCTTTATAAGCCTTATTCTGAGCATGGTGTTATTGATAAAAGCAACGCAAACTTTGCCATTGGGTACTGCTTATGCTGTTTGGACAGGAATTGGAGCCGTAGGAACAGCGCTTATGGGAATTTTCGTTTTCAAAGAGCCGGTCGATTTTTGGAGAATACTCTTTATCACGACATTAATTGCATCTATCATCGGCCTTAAAGCGGTTTCGCACTAAACAAAAATTTCTTATCCTTTATCTTTTGTCTTATTAGATAAAATTTTCTTATCTTTGACACTGTTGTCAAACGTCAATGTCAAACACGAAAGTCAAAAGTTAAAATGTCAAATAACCAAGATGTTATGGACAGGGTAGTTGATGTGGAATCCAAAATATTGGAAGCCGCTACCACTGTTTTCACACAAAAAGGCCTAGCCGGTGCCAGCATGCAGGACATAGCCGATGAAGCGCATATCAGCCGCACATCGTTACACTACTATTACCGCAATAAAGATAAACTGTTCGATACCGTGTTCGAACACGTTGTCGATGCACTTATCACACATTTGGTGCACATTATTAACGCTGATATGCCGTTGGCCATCAAGCTGAAAATGTTTGTGGACGGGTATCTCGATTTCATGCTCGACAATCCGGGATACGTCAGTTTCATGGTGCATGACCTGAATGCCACCCCCGAACGCATGGTAAAATTAATATTGTCGCGTAATTTTGATATCGAAAAGCTCAAAGATCAGATTGTTGCCGAGATGAAAAACAACCAACGCAGCGAGTTCGATGTGGCGCAATTTTGGGCAAGCCTCATCGGGATGTGTATCATGCCATTCGTGTTCAAACCGATGGTTACCAAGTTTTTTCTTGACGAAAACGAAGAGCATTTCCGCGAGTTTATCAACAACCGGAAACAACATATTCTTGATTTCCTGATGAAATATATTAAAAACTAA
>JAVBSH010000017.1:0-20216 GCA_031547085.1 Bacteroidales bacterium | reverse complement strand
AAACTCTGTTTAAAAATTGATGTAAAATTAATTAGAACAGAGTTATTTAAGTGTATGAAATACAGAGCAAAAGGCAGCAAAAAAATCACAAAAAACAGGTAATGTTTTGGTAACAGAACTTTTGCTCCAAGATGCTTTTTTGTGTACTTTTGACTGTTTCTCATTAAGTAAAACAGTGCATTAAGGTGAAGTTAATCTGCTCGTTACGCTCATTTTCCAGTTTTGGATAAATGATTCCGGCTTGTCGAGCAACCGTACCGCATTTGTTTTATTGATTTTCATAAAAACAAGCTTAAATAAACTGTAAAATTAGCAAAATGCCTTATTTGTATTACTTTTGCATGGTATAATACATGATTTTGATATTGTTTGTAACAACATCATGTTTTTAGATAAATTCGTTTGTATTAAAGTCAACTCTTTACAGTGAATCGTTTTAAGGTAGCACATGTCCGCATTATCCAGTGGATTACAGAGAACATTCCCCACCAACGACTCATTATCCTGTTGAGTTTCCTGATCGGTATCGTTGCGGGACTTGCTGCTGTTATCCTGAAAACTACCGTACATCTTACCAGCCAGTTTCTAACACATGGATTGGATATCAGTTCAGTAAACCTGTTGTATTTTGCGCTTCCATTCATCGGTATATTGATCACTGTATTGTATGTAAAATATTTCGTCAAGGAAGATATTGTACACGGTATCTCGCGTGTGCTTTATGCGATTTCGCGTAAAAACAGCCAGTTGAGCGCCAGGACCATGTGGTCGTCGATGATCGGGGCTACTTTTACAGTAGGCTTTGGAGGATCGGTAGGGTTAGAGTCACCCATTGTTACTACCGGTTCGGCCATTGGGTCAAATATTGGCCGGTGGTTCAAGCTCAATTATAAAACCACTACCTTATTGCTTGGTTGCGGTGCGGCCGGAGCTATCGGCGGTATCTTTTCTGCACCTGTGGCCGCTGTCATTTTCGCATTGGAGGTGCTCATGCTCGATCTAACTACCTGGTCGATCATACCGTTGCTGATTTCGGCGGTCACCGGGACGGCTATTTCCTATATGCTCATGGGTAAAGGTGTGGTATTCAGCTTTACGGTAATGGACCCCTTGGTGCTGGGCAACTTGCCTTACTACATCGTGCTGGGCTTGTTTACGGGCATTATTTCTATATATTTCACCAAAGGGACTAAACGCATCGAAGCTTTGATGGAGCGGCTTGGGAAAATATATTTTCGTTGGGACAGGACACAAAAAAAGTTTGTCTACGAAGAAATTGTTGGTAAAAGAATATTGATATTCCAGCGCTTGGTAATTGGAGGCTCCTTATTGGGGTTACTCATATTCCTTTGTCCTCCGCTGTTTGGTGAAGGTTACGAGGCTCTGAAAATGATCCTGAGCGGAAATTCAGCCGACTTGGCTAATGGTAGCGTGTTCTATCAGGTGAAGGACAACCAGTATTGGCTGCTGGCTTTCCTGTGCCTGGTTCTGGTGCTGAAAGTGATTGCTATGGCAGTAACTACCGGCAGTGGCGGTGTAGGGGGGATCTTTGCGCCTACCCTATTCATGGGTGGAGTTTCGGGTTTTATCCTAGCCAATGTCTTAAACATGATTCCCATCCTTTCGGTAAGCGACAAGAACTTTGTGCTGGCGGGGATGGCCGGGGTGATGGCCGGGGTAATGCATGCCCCGTTGACGGCTATCTTCCTGATTGCCGAAATTACCGGCGGACATGGACTATTTCTCCCGTTGAGCCTTACGGCAGCTTTTTCGTTTGTTACCTCGCGGTATGTAGAACCGCATTCCATATATACCAGCCGTTTGGCCAAACGTGGCGAACTAATTACACATGATAAGGACAAAGCAATCCTGACACTGCTAAGAACCAACAAGCTTATTGAAAAAGATTTTGTTACCGTATATCCTGAACAGACCTTGGGCGACATGGTGAAAATCATTTCCAAATCAAAACGGAACATTTTTCCGGTAGTCGACAGTAATGCCAAGTTTGTGGGTGTTGTGTTGCTCGATAATATCCGTAGCATCATCTTCCAACCCGATCAATACAAGGGCACTTACGTGTCGGAATTGATAACCCCTGCACCCACACTCATTGAGGTGAATGAAACAATGGAATCGGTAATGGACAAGTTCGAAAAGACAGGAGCATGGAACCTGCCGGTGGTTGAGAATGGAAAGTACATCGGTTTCCTATCGAAATCGAAAATATTTTCATCATACAGGCATTTGTTGCAGCAGTTTTACGAGGAATAGTTTTTCTAATAGGATATCTATCGGAAAGTTATATTTCAACTTGCGGTAGAAACAATCAGAAGATAACGTGAGTTCCGGAATATAGACAGTGAGCAAAATATCCGGTCATTAGATTAAAATATTTTCCTGTACGTATGGCAATATGGTGCTGTTCCTTTGTGCTGGTAATAATCCTGATGATAGTCTTCCGCTTCCCAGAATGTCGTAGCCGGAAGCAACCTGGTGGCCACGGAATAACCTTTCCCCGTCAGTATCCCGATATATTTTTCGGCAACCTGCTTTTGAAGTTCATCCACATAGAAAATGATCGAGAGGTATTGTTCACCGATATCCGGTCCCTGCCCGTTGGTTTGGGTGAAATCGTGTATCTCGAAAAAAAGTTTCACCAGCTCGTCATATGTGGTTTTGCCCGGGTCGTATTTAATTTCATTGGTTTCGTAATGTCCGGTTATGCCGGAACAAACTTCCCTGTAAGTGGGGTTATCGGTGTGTCCGCCCATATACCCGACAGTAGTTGACAACACCCCGGGCGCTTTCGCAAAATGGTATTCAGTTCCCCAAAAACATCCGCCGGCAAAATAAGCCGTTGCTGTTTTTTCATTAACAGGATCAGGAATAAATTTCATGGACAATGAATTAACGCAATGCCGTGTATTCTTAAGTGTAAATCCTTCACCTGTGAACACATGTCCCAAGTGTGCGCCGCAATGAGCGCAGGTGATTTCCATCCGCCGGCCGTCCGCGTCAACCTGCCTGTGGACAGCACCGGCAATTTCATCGTCAAAACTCGGCCATCCGCAACTGCTGTCAAACTTGTCCTGCGAGCGGTAAAGCGGGGCATCGCAACGTTTACATACATATGTTCCCGAGGCTTTGTTGTTCAATAGCGAGCCCGTGAAAGGTTGTTCCGTACCTTTGCGGGCGATGATATATTCTTCTTCGGGAGTTAAAGGATTGTATTTCATTTTTCTAATATCCAGTTTTTTGCGGCTTCAATAATATTATCCTGATCGTTTTTCGAATCAAGCATGATGATCTGATGCGGCTCTATGCCCGGTTCTATGCTTTCCTTGTTAGTGTCGAAAATCGGATTGGTCGAAAATTCAACAGTCCAGCCGTTGTATAGTTCTGCCGTTATCGGTACGCCTCCTCCACCACCTGTGTAATCTCCCATCACACATACCTGCGGCAGGCTTTTCATGATGGAGACAAATAAATTGGCTGCACTATACACTTTCCTGTTGGTAATTACTGCTACTTGCCCGTGAAAAGGGTTTGTACCTTCCGGTTCCACGTACCGGGCGAAATATTCGCTGAAATCATTGTGCCCTTTACCCGTTTTGTAACGCATATATCCCACATGTGTTTTTTCGCGTGCAAATCTTGATGCAAGGGTGTATGCTTCCGAAACCAATCCGCCGGTATTGTCGCGAACATCAATAATCACCCCTTTATATCCCGAAAACATTGCCAATGCATTATCAAAATCATTCCGGTTGAGCTTTTCCGAAAAGGAAGGACAATAGATATAGCCGATCGACGAAGTTAACGGTACCAAGCAAATGCCGTTATTTAACGTTTTAGCACGCCGTTGTTTCAAATATGGCATGATCAGGCTTATATTGAAATTTGCAGAGTACGAACTATGCCAACCACTATATGAAACGGTATTGAGCCCGTTTCTTAAGTTCACATGCCCGTCGCTCAGTCTTTCGAGCATTTGTCCCATTGTGTAGAACAGGCACTGCGAAGATGGATCGTTGCCACAATGCCGCTTTTCGTGATTGAACTCCATGTATACCTGATCCCAGTCGGTATTTTTTTCCTCGAAAAAACAATAATGTTCATCAATGATTTGCCATAGCAGGTCGAAATTGTTCTGTACCGTATTTTCCTTTTGCTCGTCCATAAAGATGCCGTTACAAGAGGCGAACAACAACGAAAGTCCCAGTGTTAACTTTCCCAACAAATGGGATAGATCTGGGGATGCTTTACTCCGGTATGGACGGGAAAAATTCATGAATTTGTATTTAATAACCCTGCTGAGTTTAACCTGCTGGGCCTTTCAAACCCGGTAGGTTTTCTGGTGGAACCTACCGGAACTTATTGAATGTACTTTGCGGTAAAAGAACCGTTTAGTTATGTTTCAAGCCTATTTAGGCTGATAAGACCTACCGGGTTTGATAGACCCAGCAAGTCGGCAAATAATATTACAATGACTGATTTTCGTTCAGCATTTTGAACAACTTATCGAGTTTGGGCGACAAAATGATTTCCGTGCGACGGTTCTTCGAGCGGCCTTCGGGTGTTGCATTATCGGCAATAGGGAAATACTGGCTACGTCCCGAAGGAATGATTTGCACCGGGTTAACCTTATATTCGCCGGTGAGAATACGTACTACCGATGTTGCACGAAGCACGCTCAAATCCCAATTGTCAGTGAAACGGCTTGTTTTGATGGGTACATTATCCGTATGTCCTTCAATGAAAATATCAATGTCCGGTTGTTTAATCAATACATCAGCTAACAGAGCAAGCGCTTCCTTACCGCGTTTGTCCACATCGGCACTACCCGACTTGAACAACAACTTGTCCGACATAGCCACGTACACCTTGCCGTCCTTCATCTGCACGGTCAATTCGTCGGAACTGAATCCGACCAATGCATCGGTAACCTGAGTGAGCAGGCTATTTACCAAATCGTTCTGTTTTTGTATGATCGCCCTCAGATCGTTGATTGTACGTTCACGTTCGGCCAAAGTTTCTCTCTGACTTTTGAGCATAGCGTCCATCTTTTCCTGTTGTGTCATGTTGGACATCAACATTTTTTGGAAATCACGGATCTGTTTACCCATGCGGGCTGTATCCAGTTCCAATCCGGCTATCATCTTTCCCAACCCGGCTATTTTATCGTTTTGCGCATCAACAGTGGCTGTCAATGCCTTTACTTGTTCTTCTGCGCTAAGACGTGCGCTTTCCGATGCAACGAATTTCTTTTTACCTACACACGATCCGAGCATCGCTACGACCATGAGTAATACAAATGATTTGAGTAGAATACTTTTCATAATAATCTTATTTTTACATGATTAGAATTGTTTATTGAACCTTAATTTTGAATCCCGAAGGATTCGTTAAAAACAATATTGAACCTTAAACTTACTGTTGTCCGGTGATCTTGTCGTATTTTGAAATATTCGACGGGTCTATTTCTTTCAAAATTTTGACTACCCGTGTCTTTTCATCGGGAGTTGACTTATTGAAAATTTCGACCCATTCGTTCGATTTGGCATCAAAAATGATTTGTAACAGGAATAGATACGGGTCGGGTTTACGACGGTACACATCCTGCAACAATTTCAGGTAATCGGCTATGTCGGCGCGTGCTTCATTGGGACGTTCGCTCATCCGGTCGAGTCCCAGGCGGTGATACTTGTATGTAAATTCGCGGACACCACGGTAACGGTCGTCCAACAGGTTTTGTACCAGCCAGTACCGGTTACGGAAATTGCCTTCATAAGCCTTCCATCCACGTTCGCTCGACTTCTGGGCGTTGGTCACAATGGTTTCCGCTTTTTGGAAATAAGGTGTCCCGCCGTTCTGCGAAAACGAATCGTAATCCATACCCAAAATGATATAAACATAAAACGCAATGATGGAGGTAAGGTTCGAAGTGAAAGCAACATCGCTGAAATCCAGCGGTTCGCCTTCCACATAATTAAATTTTAAATCCTTATCCTGGAAATTGATTAAAGTTGTGTTGTATACCGAGTTGAATACTGGTCGGCGTGACTGCACCTGTAATGTCCCGGTAAATTCATTGCCGGTTAATCCGGTAATATTCAGCATTATATTGCATTCGATACGTTCTTCGGTAGTGAAAACATTGTTCGTCCAAACCCGCGTATTCACAAACTCGTAAAGAGCCGTTTGGAGCGCCTCGGTTACACTCCGGTTCGAACCTTGTATCTGTGTCGTTACCAATTGTATGTTGCAACGAAGTTCCTGTCCGTTGGCAATAACAGTAAATATTGCAAAAAAGCAACAAAAAACTCTTCGTATGATCCGCTTATTTGCCATCAGTCCAATAGCTAACCAATTTGTCCACAATATCTTTGGCTACTTCGCTTTTCGCTTTCAACTCAAAATGCGTGGTATGATTTTCCTTGTCAATCATGGATACCTTATTCGTAGCATATCCAAACCCGGCGCCCGCATCGTTCAGTGAATTCAATACAATGAAATCGAAATTCTTTTTTGCCAGTTTTTGGGTAGCATGTTCCATTTCATTATGGGTTTCGAGTGCAAAACCTGCCAATACCTGTGCAGGACGTTTCATCTGTCCTAACTCGGCTGCGATATCCATGGTCGGGACTAATTGCAGGTTAAGTCCCTGCTTGTCTTTTATTTTTTCCGGTTGTACCGTTGCGGGGGTAAAATCGGCCACTGCCGCAGCCATGATAGCAGCATTCATAGCCGGAAACTGTTCCACTGCTACCCGATACATGTCCTGTGCTGTCCTGACATCTATCCGCCGGATGGACGGGTTTTGTGTCGCCAGCGAACTGGGACCGCTCACTAACAGTACATCAGCGCCACGCCCGGCCAGTTCTTCCGCCAAAGCGTAACCCATTTTTCCCGACGAGTAATTGCCTACGAAACGTACCGGATCAATAGGTTCATAGGTGGGGCCGGCAGTTACCATTACTTTTTTCCCGCAACAATCGCCTTGTACCAAGGCACTGGCTACGTACCGGGCAATATTTTCAGGTTCTTCCATACGGCCTTTGCCTTCCAGTCCACTGGCCAGTTCACCCGTAGAAGGCTCTATAATGTGTACACCCCGTGTCCGGAGTATTTGAATATTCTGCGTTGTAGCAGGGTGGCGGAACATATCCATGTCCATCGCCGGGGCAACAAATACCGGACAACGGGCCGACAGGTAGGTGGTGAGCAAAAGGTTATCGGCTGTCCCGGTCGCCATTTTGGCAATGGTATTGGCCGTTGCAGGTGCAATTAAAAAGGCGTCGGCCCAAAGCCCCAAATCCACATGGCTGTTCCACGAACCGTTTTCAGGATCGAAGAAATCGACCAATATCGGGTTTTTGGAAAGCGTGGCCATGGTGAGCGGGGTAATGAACTCCTTGGCCAACGGTGTCATGATGACTCTTATTTCAGCTCCCTCCTTCACCAATAAACGAACAAGCATAGCTGCCTTGTATGCCGCTATGCTTCCCGTGATACCTATGATGATATGTTTCCCCCTGAGTCTCATTACCTATCGGACTCGGCACCACTCGAAGGATTGCGAAAATAGATATCGCGATCCATGAATTCCTGCAAGGCAATCAGCGTTGATTTGGGTAATTTTTCGTAAAAACGGGATATTTCAATTTGTTCCCTGTTCTCGAACACTTCTTCGAGGTTGTCGGTATAACTCGAAAATTCTTCCAGTTTACGATTCAATTCCTGTTTCATTTCCACGCTGATCTGGTTGGCACGTTTTGCGACAATGACAACCGTTTCGTAGATATTACCCGTTTGTGCATACAATTGATCCAAGTCACGGGTAACAGTGGTAAGAGGCGCTCCTGATTTTTTAAAATCCATATTTATTTTTGATATTTAATTTTTAACTTCGTTGAGCTCGCCAGCTCGTCTTGGTCAGCCGGCAAGCTCAAGCTCGGTTCTATTTTTATTTGATTCACTTCCTGTAAAGGGACGACAAGATATTTACGATCATTCGTCATCATCCAGGTCGCCGCCCTTCGCTTTCAGGAACCTATCGGCTCTTTCGTACATCCGTTGGGCATCCTTGGAATAGTTACTTTTAGGGAATTCACCGACAAAGGAATAATATTCGTCCACTGCCGATTGGAACCGATCTTTCATTTTGGCAGGTACACTGTTTTCTGCCAGCAAGTAACTCGATTTCAATAACAGGTACATCAATTCTTCCCGGTATTTGGTTTCGGGATAGTCATTCAGACTGTTGTTCAATGCCGTGATGGATGCTTTGTACTGACTGAGGTTGTAGTACAATTTGGCCGTGAGGTACGACTTGTCGACCAGCTTATCTTTCATTTCCGCCAAGTATTGCTCACTTTCGCCTTTATACTTGGAGTTGGGATGTCGCAACAAGAACATCTGGAATGATTCGATGGCGGCAAAAGTGCTAACCTGATCCAATTCTGCACGCGGACTTTGCTTGTAATGACAATAACCTGCAAGAAACTCGCACTCTTCGGCAAACGGCGATTGACGCTGCTCTTTGTAATGTATGGTGAAATAGTGCGATGCCATGAGGTAATCGCGTTGCTTGAAATAACTCATGGCCTGATAGTAGCATACCGTATCGGCTTTATTAGTTCCTTTGTACACGTTGACGACATCATCAAAAAGCTGGCTAGCCCTCACATAGTCGCCGGCATGGTAATATTCGAATGCTTTGCGATATTTCAACTGGTAATCGGAGCTTTTGCGCAACCTTTCGTACTGGCTGCACGATCCAAAGCCGATTACTATGATGAGGAAACAGAAAAGAGACTTCTTCATGAATGGATAAATTACCGGGCAAAAATATAAAAAAAAGAAATACCATTCGTAAAGCCGGCAAAGTTTATTGTCAAAGCTTTACGGATAACAACTGTTATCAACGTTAGTTAACGGGAAAACAGGGAATATAGTATATACCTGAAAAAATATAGACCTTGTAAAGAATAGACCATCAGATTCGATGGTCCTCCTGAAACGCTTTCAACCGGGCTTCGAGATCGGGAAACTGCGAAGGTTGTGTTTGCGACACACAGGCACGCAGGCCTTCGCTGCGTTCGCTGCCGGTAATATCCAGGGCAATGGCGCTGATGCCATAATACAACAGTTCTTCGAGCAAGGCGCTTCCCGAAAAGCCGGGATACGAAATGGTGAAATAAAAACCATCGGCCAAAGGAGCGTCTTCGTCGCGGTCATATACAATCTGGAAACCATAGCGGGTAAACAGTTCTTTCATCACGCGGGCCTTTTCGCCATACTCCTTCACCTGATCAATGAATGCAAAGGTGTTGTCATTGGCTGCTTTCAGCATGGCTGCAAGGGCATATTGCACCGAATGGCCTGTTCCCGACGAAATGGCATACAATGCTCCGTACACAGCCGCATGACCGAAACTGTCGGATGAATAATAGCGTTTCAAGTCGGGATAGCGACGGGAAAAAAGCTTATTGCCAATCATCATCAAGGCGATTCGTTCGCCAGCATAACTGAAAACTTTAGAGCCGGAAAACAGGATGATATAATTATCGGTGAAATGCGCTACCGATGGCTGATAAGGCGGGCAACCCGGTTTACCATAATCGTGTCGGAAATCCATTCCGAAATAAGCAAGGTCCTCCAACACAATCACATCGTACTTTGTGGCCAGCTCGCCAATGATCCGCAATTCATTTTCCGTAAAACAAATCCACGAAGGATTATTAGGATTGGAGTATACGATGGTGTGTATATTGCCCTGGCTGAGGTATTCTTCCAGCTTGGCGCGAAGCTTGGCCCCACGGAAGTTATACACATCAAAAGTTTTGTATTTCAGTCCCAGTACGTGGTGTTGCTGTTTCTGTACCGGAAACCCTGGGTCAATGAACAAAGTGTATTCCTTGTTTGCCTGGCACCGACTGTTGACCATAAACGCCGTCAGACTTGCCTGCATCGACCCCACCGTGGGTACGCACCCTGCCGGGGCAATGTCGATGTTGAGGAATAATTTGGCGAAACGTGATGCTTCTTCTTTTAACCCGTGAAATCCATCGATGGACGGATAGATGGAAGCTACGCCATCGTGTAACGCTTTCACTTGCGCCTCAATGCCTATCGCGGCAGCCGGCAGTCCGGGAACGCCCATTTCCATCTTGATGAACTGCTTGCCCGAAGCCTTTTCGATGTTATGTACTAGGCGCACCACTTCACGGATGGATGCTTTTCCTATATCGCTCAAGCCATTCTCCTTTTTGGCTTGGTCTACAATGTTACGAGGTATTGGTGTTTCCATAAAAAAGAAGAGCCCCACCCTGCCCCTCCCCAAAGGGGAGGGAATGTGCGTTGTGCACGTTCGTGGGGAATTTTATTATTATGTTATTGAAATATTTATTTAATTGTTTTATTTCGACATAGTCTAAAACTATACCTTAACTATGCAGATATAAAACCTGAAAATTACAAACTATCTTTGAGGAGCGAACAACTCCTCCTCTCCACATGGGGGAGGAGGTTGGGAGGTGGGGCCCTTACTTCTTCTGTCCCATGATTGCACCTATCGACAGCAACACACCCAGTGCCACGCCCAAAAGCGCTGCAAACAATACACGCCATTGCGGGGGCAACATGAACGTGATGGTGTGTGCAGGGAACCAAAACAACGGGATCGTCTTTTTAAAGACAAATCCGTAAAGGACGCCCCAGTTGAGGTGGGTAAATATTTCCTTGAAGGGAATAGGAGTGAACAATCCACGCAAAGTACCGCCATTGTTCATTATATGGATATCGGTCACTTTGTGCAGGGTCATGAAGACAGGGGCAAAAATCAGATTCATTGTCACACTGATGCAGAAAGCTACCAGTAGCCGTGTGCCGAAAGCCTGCGAACCGACATCAACACCCAGGTTTGCCAGGAAAGCCGGTGTTCCCGTGGAGAATATTGTCATGGCCATACTGATACCCATACCTAGGAATCCCCAAACGACGGCACGCGGTAAAATTCCGAAACCTTTATAATTGTAAACGCCTTTTTGAATACGTAAACCAATGGATTCGCCCAATGTGGCCAGGATGCCAAATTTCAGGAACGCCATCAGCATAGCATGCCAGTCTTTGTAAGCACTATAAGTGAGAAACCAGTTTTTGAGCGGTTCTATCAAGAAAAACAGGCCAAAGAAGACCGCACAGCAAGCAATAAAAATGAAATCTTGTTTTTTCATATAAAGAAATATTTATCCTCGAAAAGTTTAAAAACTTCTCAAATTATTGTAATATAAAAATGCAAAGATATTGATTAAAATAATGTAGGGTAATCGTCTTCGAATTTTTTAAGGATAGAAGTGATGATTGCTTCACGCATGAATTTCGACCGATTGTTGATCCGGTATTTCTTACAATAGTTTTCAATTGCCTTCAACTCTCTGTTGTTGAATAATATTGACTTCCGGTTGACACGCAATAAATCGGTATTCCTTGTACTTTCCTTCATGGATATTTATATGATGATCAAAAATAAACCCGACTAAAGTACTATGCTTATTTGGTATGGGATATATTTTCAATAAGAAGTTATTAATAATTTATGAACATATTGATTAATGCGTTTGTTTTTAGCATATTGACGATTGGGCGTTGTTTGCTTGTTTTTGAACAGTAGCTGCCATTTATTTCGCCTGATAATATGGAAACTAATCATTACATTTGCACCGTAGAAAAACATAGTCAAAAAAAATCAATTAAAATAAAAGTCATGGGTATTTTACAAATTAAGCCTAAGTCGGAATGTATGTACGACGAAATCTCTTTGGGAGAAGTCATGTTGCGTCTCGATCCCGGAAATGGACGCATACGTACGGCACGACGGTTCGATGCATGGGAAGGTGGTGGCGAATACAATGTGGCACGTGGCCTGAAAAAATGTTTTGGCCTGAATACTGCTGTTGTTACCGCATTTGCCGACAATGAAGTAGGACACTTGGTAGAGGATTTTGTCATGCAAGGCGGTGTCGACACACGTTTTATCAAATGGATGGACTATGACGGTGTTGGCCGTACTGTCCGCAATGGTATTAACTTTACCGAACGCGGTTTTGGCATCCGTGGTGCCAAGGGTGTATCGGACAGGGGAAATACTGCCGCTTCGCAACTAAAGAAAGGCGATATCGACTGGGAGTATATTTTTGGAAAATGTGGTGCACGTTGGTTTCACACGGGAGGAATTTTTGCCGCCTTGTCAGAAACTACGCCTGATGTAGTGATTGAAGCTACACAAATTGCCAAGAAATACGGCACTATTGTAGCTTACGACCTCAACTACCGTCCGTCGCTGTGGAAAGCTATCGGTGGAAAAGCCAAAGCACAGGAAGTGAACCGCGAGATAGCCAAATATGTGGACGTGATGATCGGTAATGAGGAGGATTTCACGGCTTGCTTAGGTTTCGAAATCGAAGGAACCGATGAAAAGCTTACCAAACTTGATATTTCGGGTTACCGCAAAATGATTGAAACAGCAGTGAAACAATATCCCAATTTCAAAGTGATTGCAAATACATTGCGTACCGTAAAATCGGCCACCATCAACTCGTGGGGCGCTATTTGCTATGCAGGAGGTGCATTCTACGAGGCCATACACCGCGAAGATATCGAAATCTTCGACCGTGTGGGCGGCGGCGATAGCTTTGCTTCTGGTTTGGCGTACGGATTTCTGACTTTCAACGATCCGCAAAAGGCAGTAGAATACGGTGCTGCACATGGTGCACTGGCAATGACGACTCCTGGCGATACTTCGATGGCTACACTCGAAGAAGTGGAAAAGCTGGTAAAAGGTGGCGGTGCAAGGGTCGACAGATAATGTTTTTGTGGACTGTAAATTTCAGATGATAATAAGCGGTAATGATGTTGCCGCTTTTTTATTGCTAAGTAACGTGTAAAAAATAAGTTGATAGCACACTGATTTCTCAAATCAACGATTATGGCGCTGTAAGCGCAATTTAGTGAAGGGAAAAAAACTTTAAAACACAAGGACTAAGTTAGGCCACACATAGCCTTATTAGTTGGTTTCGCCGAGCTAAAGGTTGTCAATTCTCTATCCGGCCCGCTCTTTTTTGTTTCTTCTTTACGTTTCAGTTCCCTGAGCATCCTGAATGCTTTCTTCATCACATCATCATCGGGTTCGCCGAACGAATAGGAAAACACATCGTCCCACCCCTGTTTTGCAACAACGGTTTCTTTACCCGGCAGGCGCTTCTTTTGTTGAAAAAGACCTTTTAACGAATGGACGATCTCGAAGTTGTTCATGAAACACGATGATTCTTTGTTCCCCGACAACTAATCAACAATATTCATCTGGATTGGTTCACGCCAATCGGTCAACTTACGGACTGAGTGCGATCTGAAAAATTGATGGTTTTTCCCTGTTTCTTGTTCATTGATTCAGTTTCGCTATATTCGGCGATCCGTTGCCAGTCATCAGGGGATTGATCAAAGACGATCCTGGCGCCTGTAATATTATCATTGGAAGTTATTTTTACCTGACCTCCGAGCGACCGCACAAACGAAAGTACAAAGCTTAATCCCAGGCCTGTTTTTGTTTCCTTTTTGATTTCAGTATTATAAAGCCGTGCAATATCGTAGTTTACAATGTAAATATTATCTAGGTCGCCCTTGGCCATTCCGCCTCCGCTGTCGCAAACTATCAGGGTGATTTCGTAACCCATCGGCATTGCAATTATTTGCACGGGAACGGGGTTACTCGTAGTATGTTTTACGCTGTTATCCAGTAATTCTTCGAGAATCCGTTTCAAATAATACCTGTCCGTGTAGATATAAGCACGATCATCAACCAATAAACTGATGTTGATACTCTTGTAGATAATCTTCTCGTACCGTTCCTTCAATTCTTGCAACAAGGGCTTGAGGTGAAACACGGTCTTATTGAATGTGATCTTTCCGTCTTCGTTGTCGATAATAGCCCGTAACCGCTCGAAATAACCTGTACTGATCAATATCCCTTCTTTTGCTTTTTCAAGCTCTGTTGACTCTTCCTCTAAACCTTTATCGCGGAGTTTTTCAGCAGTATTTCCTACCTGTCCCGCAGCTTCATGTAACGAATGTTCTGCTTTCAGCGATACAAAGCGCAACAGTCGGAAACCTTCGTCGTGCAGTTTCCGGATATCTATGAGCAACTTGATGATGCACGCCACCACAACGAGGATGAGCGCCACGGCAACAACAAGTTCCGTCATCACGGGGCGAAGGATTACAAGCGGGGGAACCTTCGCATAAGCTCTTACCCCAATGGTTTTCAAAATATCAAGCGTGTCGATGTTTGATACAAGGTATCCCGGTAGCTTACCTTCAGGTGCATTGCTGGCAATAAGAGTGTTCTTTTTCAGATCGAGATATTCTATACAGCATGCTTTAATGGGTATGGAATTTTCAGCCATGCAACGTCTGAATAGACTGTCTATATTTGATGTATTTAATTCTTGGATGTACTGAAAATAAAAATGTCTAATTTTTGTCATAGCAGCAGCATCATCCTTTCTAATATGTACATGAAATACACTGCTATCATCGATCTCAATGGTTTTGGTTATATAGGTGGAAGTATCTGTAATTGGGATAAACCATGTTTCAAATTTATTCCCAAGAGAAAACATACGCATTCTCAACTCCTCATCAGCCGCTTGTGTCAAGCATTTGTCAGCTGTTTGCAAATAATTAGCCGTGGAGGAACGGTACATTCCCGTTATCCCAATCGTTAATGCAACAAGTGCAACCGTCAAGGCCAGTACAGCCGTGTATTTCAAGTATCCCGTATTTTTTTCCATCATGAACCCCATGGCTATGTGTGAATATATGGTTTAACAAAGATTTGTAAAGTCGTACAAAGCTATGTAAAATATTTGCATATTGTTGGTTATAGGAAGGCTTTTTTCAAAAATAGTTGTAAAAGCTGAAGATGATATAGATTCGATTTTATGTTAATATTTTGTTGTGGTTTTGAATTTCTGCTTTGTGTCTGATAAACTGCCACGAAGGCACTAAGACATAAAGATCATATGAGACAAATCTTTAAATGATTGTCTGATTATACTTCATGCTGCGCACTCCCGAAGGGAGCGACGTAGTCAACCTTCAGTCGATGACGGCGCATTCAAAAATGAGGAGGGGGAAAGAAAGGTTGTTGGGAGGCGAAGTCTCCCAACAACCTTTCTTTCCCATTTTACCCATGGCCGACACGTCATGTCGACCAAGTAAACGAGGTACGAGTTTACGCGCGGAGACATCTTTAGCCATTAAAACCGATATATATATCGGTGACATATTCCTAAATTGCCGGAAACGATCAAAAAATCCTGTAACCCTTTAGCTCGCCGCAGGTAACTTTTCTCACCGCAAGGTAATCTTGTAAATCCTGTCTGATTTATAGAATTTTTATATATTTTTGCATACCATTTTAAACATACACACATGAAGAGATTGAGATTTTTCGGGGTAGGGATATTGGTTGTCTTGCTGGTAGCGGTAATGGCTATGAACATCAATCTGAAACACAATGCAACAGCAGACAGTCAGGATCTTATCCTAAACAATATAGAAGCATTAGCGCAAGGTGAAGGGGCAGAACAAGATTGTGCGGGAAGCGGCTCACTTGTTTGTGGCGATAAACTATTTAAAGTAAGGGTATCCAGATAAATGAAAAAGTTCGGTATTCTCGAACTTTTTATCCTTTCGCTTTTTGTTGGTTCGTGTTCGGAAAGAAGTTATGTTACCTTTCCCGAAACAGTTACCGTAACCACATACTTACAGAATTTTGACAGCGTTTACATGCATTATCCCTACAGGATGAAGTTGTTCGGCACTACCCTGTACGTAATGGATTTGCACCCCAATGGTTATTATTGTCACGAATTCACTTATCCATCCATGGTGTTCGTCGGGTCATTTGCACACAAGGGCAAAGTACCCGGCGAATTAACCGGTATCGGCAATATTGCTGTTGATGCCGTTGGAAAGGTATATGTCCTGAATAATTTCGGGCGAGAGATATACACATGATCGGGAAAGCGGCTAAATGAACCCGTTGGTTGAATTGCCCGAAGAAAAGATGTATTATCCGGACTTTGCGCTGTTCAACGATTCGGTGTTCATCTTTCCCGATTACTATGGCCAGTGTTGGTTGTTTCTTGTCGACCGATACGGAAACATCATCCGTAAAACGGGCGACATCCCCGCAAAGGAATATACGGTCATATAGATTTCAAATTACACATACAGGAAAACTGCAGTCTTGCGTTCCATCATGCTGCTTCAATAATCACTTTCAACGCCCGGCTAACTTCGGCAAGGCTGGATGTCGTATGCCATAATGATATCGTCAAGCTTGATACGATGCGTGATTAGATGTAATATTTATGTGTAATAGATGATGATATGGGGATGTCAAAAAACAGACTTGTTACTAAGCTGTAAGTACTATTTTTATAAAATATTTATATTTATCATCACTTTTTTTGCAAAAAATATATGCGCATAGAATTATTTTTATCATCTTAAATATTCTTCAAAAGAAGCATATTATTATGCGATTTGTTAAATATAAAATAATTGAATATAAAAAATAGCAATAAGTATAAATCGGTTGGGCCGGATAATTCATTTTTGTTAATAACCTAACAAATAGGTAACTTAGTCTGTGTATCCGTTTCATTTTTCCCAAGCGGAATAGTGAATAGGTGTTGCAGGGTAAGATAACATAAACGCTGCAAGCGGTATTTATTATTTTACGAGTTGTCAGCAAAACAAAATGTTATGAAAAATAATCACCCGTATGAACTTCTTGCAGCCTTGAATTGCGAGGAAGAAAAGATAGAAAGAGGGAAAATGAAAATATTCTTCGGGATATTGCCGGGTGTTGGTAAAACCTCGGCGATGCTCCGGGCTGCACAAGCCGAAGTAGTCCGCGGAAAACAAGTGGTTGCGGGCTGGTTGAATTGTTTTGACTGCCGTGATATAACCTCGCAACTTGAAAGTATTACCATAATACCTTTCAAAAAGACAGAGCATAAGGGTGTATATTTTGAAGAACCCGACTTAGATGCCATACTTGCTATGCGTCCACAACTGGTACTGTTGCCCGACTTGGCGCATACCAACTATTCCGGAAGTACGTATGTGAAACGTTATCGGAAAATACAGGTACTGCTTGACAACGGGATTGATGTATATACCACGCTGAATGTATCGCAATTGGAAAGTTGTTCAGGCTTTGCTGCAAGGATAACTGGCGAAACGGAGCCAGATACTGTTCCTGATGAGATTTTCATGAATGCCGACGAAGTAGAACTGGTAGATTTAACGCACGAAAAATATGTTGTCCGCATATCGGGCAAAAAAATCGTTACCGGATGCCTTCATACAGGTTTTCCCGCTTATAACACCCGTAAGGAAATCACTTCGTCGCTACGGAAGCTGGCGCACCGCATGGTACTGGACAGGATCGACTTCCGGAAACAAAACAACGGGCAACTGTGGGATCAAAAACAAAAAATGATGGTATTGATCGGGGCTGATGCCTTTTCGGAACATCTGATACGCCGCACTCAAGCTTCTGCCTACCTGATGGATACGGAATGGATTGCTTTGTACGTGGAAAACGGTCGTACCTTATCCGAAAAAAGGAAGAATCAGTTAGCCAACAATATCAGGCTGGCCAGGCGACTGGGGGCCGATGTTATGAGTTATTCGGGCAACGACCCGGTGAAAGAATGCCTGGCGATTGCCCACAGGGAAAAAATTGTGCACATAGTGATCGGGAAGGCCCGAAAATGGTCAGAAAAATGGTTTGTACATCGGCTACTCGAAAAAAGCGGAAATATCAATATTTTCGTATATGGTGCTGAGATCATCCCGGAACATAAAACCATCAGGCACCGGTTCAGTACATTGTTTGCATCAGCGTCTGGCCAATATATCTTTATGGTATTGATCGCAGTTGGAGTCGCCCTGTTATGCATTCCCCTTGCCCACATCACAGGGTACCTTTTCCTGCCGTTTGCATTGATTATCTTGTTATTTATCATAGCGGTCAATTTCCGGGTGGGCGCTATCCTGTTATCTGCTTTATTTGCAGTAGCAACCTGGCATTTCCTAGTATTTTCTCCACGATATTCACTCCAAATCGGCAATACTTCGCATTTGTTTTTATTCACTATATTTCTTGTGATTACCCTGCTAAACGGCATACTTGTCATCAGGTTCAGGCAGCAGGGAGCAAGAGTGGTTACCCGCGAAAACCAAACCAATGCCCTCTTTTTGCTTAGCCGGAAACTTAGTAATGCAACTTGTGTGGATGAGGTGGTGGAAGCAGGTACGCGCAGTATTAAAGATTATTTTTCAGCCGATGCTTTCTTCATTTTCATGGATGACAAACATCTGGTAGAACGGAAGTATATCCCGCCGGATTCGTTTGCTGAACCCGATATGGAAACGGCTGTGTGGGCTTTCAATAACGACAGGATGGTCGGACGATTTACCGACATCTTTTCTTCAGATAAGTATACCTATTACCCGTTGAAGGGAACAAAACTCAACCCGGGGGTGGTGGCTGTACTATGGGGTAAGCCCCGTGTGGGGAGTACAGCTTTGTTTTGGGATGCATTACTGTCGCAAATATCCCAGGCTATCGAACATCAATACATGGGACAACTGGCTCGCAGGACAAGCCTTCTCAACGAGTCGGACAAGCTCTACAAAACGTTGTTCAATTCGATATCCCACGAACTGCGAATACCGATATCCACGATCATGGTGGCTTCGGATCTCCTCTCCGGCGAACTTGCGGGACCTGTTAAAACCGAACTTTGTGAAGAAATAACAGATGCATCCAAGCGGCTCAACCGGCTGGTGGAAAACCTTTTGAATATGTCTAGGCTTGAGTCGGGACGGATTGCCGCCCATTCAAATTGGTGTGATATCAATGACCTGTTCCGGTCGGTGACAGAAAACCTGGAGGAAGAGCTACGTCCATTTTCGGTTGAGCTATCCGTGCCTGAAGCCATGCCCATGGCAATGCTCGATTTTGGCCTGATGGATACAGTGTTGCATAACTTGGTATATAATTCCAGTATTTACGCTTCTCACGGAACGACGATTGGGTTAACAGTTGCATTCAGTGACAACAACCTTGTATTTCAGGTAACAGACGAAGGCCCCGGTTTCGAGCCCGGCGATCTGCTTTATGTGTTCGACAAGTTTTGGCGGTATAAGGATAGCACGCCCGGCGGTCTCGGCTTGGGGTTGTCCATTGTCAAAGGCTTTGTAGAAGCACACAAAGGTACAGTTGCCGTGGAAAACCGGAAAACCGGCGGCGTGTGTTTCACCATGCGGATACCTATGGAAAATGTAGAGGCATAAAGTCCGTTTTGGATTATTGGGCTATTTTTTCCAAAAAATGAAGGTATTTCATTACAATACTTCGTTAAATATTTTATAAAATAGAGTTTTATACCGATTGAGAAATTATGCGATAGCATTTCTTTACTTTACACTTCGAGTATGAAAATCGCGCACACCAAGTTTTAGGCCAAGATCTACACGTTCAATAACTTCCGCCATGGAAAGGCTGATGATGCCAACCATAGGCAACGCACCGGATACACCTTTCATTTGATCCATAAATGCTGTCACTATGGTTTGGTACTGCTCGCGGTTTACCGCATACCCTTCACCCGCGGTACCGAACAGATATATGCATTTTATACCGCTGTCGGTAAGCATTTTTATCTGCTTGCGGAATGAGGCTTCATCGAAATTGAAATCCTTGTCCCATGCGGCACAAGCCGTTGCCATTATTGTACGCGGATAACGCTTATTCATATCTTTATGATTTTAGAAAGTAACGCATTCATCAGCGCTTCATTTTCATCCGTAAAACCACAAACACTTTTCAATAAACTTTCGACTCCCTTATTTTCCAGTTCTAAGCGGAAATCAATATCGCCCGGGAACATTTTTCCATCTGCCCCGGTGGCATTGAAATGCAATGCTGCCGCTAATACCTGTGCGATCATATCGTAAGGCAAGCCGTTGCGGGATGCATTGATAAGAGGGGTAACCAACCGGTCGTCAGGAGATAGCTTGCGATAGAGGTCGCAGCCCACACGGAAGATGGTATCGGCCAAACCGACATT
>JAVBSH010000239.1:0-12990 GCA_031547085.1 Bacteroidales bacterium | reverse complement strand
ACGTTGAAAATCAGATTACCCGCAAGCGGGGAAACGATGACAAAGACAATGATATTAACCGCAAAGCACAAGGCTATCGAGCCCCTGTTCAGCAAAAATTTTTGGGAAAATTTTTAGGGTGACGCATTGTCGAAGTCAGGAAAAAATGCACTGCAAAGTTCGTTTGCCCGTAGGGCATTTACGGAGAACTTAACAACCCTGCCACAGGAAGGGGGATGGGGGGAGAGGTCTATTTATTCGAATGTAATATATTTTTCGCTACCACCCCATTGAAAAACTGGTTCCGATAACTGTCCCCAATAAATATTTCGTGTGTCCCCACCATAATGCTGTTATTGTCGAACGAGCTGATATGGTTGGTGTTGATGATGTATGATTTGCTTACGCGGACAAAGGTCACGGCAGGCAACTGTTCGTATATGGCTTTGAGGTTCATCCGGGTGATGACGCGCTGCCCGGCTGCTTGTATGATCACATAGTCTTTCAGTGCCTCCACAAAAGCGATATCGGCAAAATTTATTTTCACGAAACGCCGGTCGGATTTTACAAAAATGTACTCGTTGGCAATATCTCCCGCAGTGTCTTTGTCGGAATTTGCCAGCAAAGCATGATATGCCACAGCCTTTTCCACAGCCTTGCGAAAACGTTCTTCGTCGATGGGTTTCACTAAGTAGTCCACAGCTTCCACCTCGTAACTATCCACTGCAAATTCGGCGAAAGCTGTAACAAAAATTACCAGTGTATGGCGTGATATTGTCCGGGCAAACTCAATTCCGTTAATTCCCGGCATCCTAATATCCAAAAATATCAGGTCTACAGGGTTGGATTGGAGAAACAACGAAGCGGCATGTGCATTGTTGAAACTGCCGGAATACGAAAGCTGCGGCGTTTCGTCCACCAAAAGCTTGATGCCTTTTCGGGCTAAGGGCTCATCATCAACAATAATACTTATTAGTGACGAGTGACGGGTGACAGATGTTCATCAATCATATAATTCATATAAATAAGTTTTGCTAAGAAGATTTGTGTAAAGCAAGGTATACCGTAGCTCCCCCTTAGGGGTCGGGGGCTGGTATTTGCAAATCTACCTGGAATCTGTCGGTTCCGGAGTCGATATCCAACGAATGTTCCCCGGGATAGAGCAACGAGAGGCGCCGGCGAACATTAGCCAGTCCGAGTCCGCCATGCACATCACTTTCCTGCACCACGCCCGGCTTGGAATTGACACAGGTAAAATACAGTTTTCCATCGGTCAACCGGAACCGGACATGGACGTACGGCAGGTAATCATCGCTCTCAGGGTTATGCTTGACGGCATTTTCGACAAAAGGTATGAACAACAATGGAGGTGCCAATACTCCGTCCGCATCGCCTTCGACTGTGACGGTGAAATCAAAACGATCACGACGGATTTTTTCCAAGTTCAAAAAGTCGTTCAGAAAGTAGATGTCATTCGTCAGGAGTACTTCATCTTTGGCGCTATCCGTCAATTGGTAATTCAATAAATCCTTGAGTTTTACCAGTACCTGCGAGGCTTCACGGGAATCGGTTTTCACCAGCACCATGGCATTATTGAGCATGTTGAACAGGAAATGCGGGTTAATCTGTTTTTTCAATTGCTCCAGTTCCGATTGCATCGTGACGTTTTCCAATTTGTTAATGCGCATCCCGTGGGTATACCAGCGATGGTACAGCACCACTGTCATCGGACAGGCAAAAGACAAAGGGATAAGGACCCGTAATGATTGCAATGTACTTAAAAACTGCCCTGATTGATAAAGGGTATCCAGAAGATAAGTCACTGCGGACAATGATAGCGCCATCAATACGATGAGCCCGGCCATGCAAAAGGCATAAGTCGTATAACACCGACGGTAGAGATAGCGGGGCATCAGGAAATAGATGTTCAGGTAAGCCAAACCGATATTGAAAACTAGAAACCAACCCCACACGGCAATGTTTACAAGGGTATCGGGAATAAAAGGTCGGTAAAATGCAGCACAATAAGCTATATACGCCAAGTTAACCGCAACGAAGATGGAATGCCCCAACAGACGGTATCTCCGGTCGGTCAGGAACCCGGGCAATCCTTCGAATTTATTCTGGCTTTGCTGCTTCATGGCTTATGATGCAATGGATATATGCTGTTTCCGTTGATGCGGAATACGAAGACAAATGATTTGTACATGATCTTCATTTTTAGTTTCGAGCGAATAACCGTTTCCGTAGAGCAAGGTCAAACGCCGGCAAATACTGTCGAACCCGGCTTCCGAACCTTCCCAGGTAATTTCAGGGCTCTGGCACTCAAATACCAATGTATCGCCATCCATCCGGAAATGAAGGCGGATAAACGATACGTCCATATTTGCAGAAATGACATGTTCTACGAAAGGTAGAAACAGCAACGGCGGAACTAAATGATGATGTAGGTTACCATCCGTATCAACCGTAAACGAAAAATCCTTACGATATTTTTGTTCGAGTGTCAGGACTTCGGTCAGGAATTGGATGTCGGAACTCAACAATACAAATTCCCGGGTGCTGTCATATAGTTGATAACGAAGTATATTGCCGAGTTTGAGTAATATGCCCGAAGCTTCTTCCCGATTTTCTTGTACCGACATTGCATTTGCCTTGTCGAGCATGCGAACCAGGAATTGCGGATTAACCTGTTTCTTCAATCGTTCCACTTCCGCTTGTGTTACAGCCTTTTCCAAGTCATTGACACGCGCATCGTGTATTGTCCATTTGCGGAACAACACCACTGCCGACGAACTGATCATCAGGATGAAGAGCGAAAAAACAGATGTGAATACTTGTAATAACGGATTGATCTCGATTTTACCATACAACTCCCTGATTTTCGATGTATATTTTAAATAGACAGCATCATTTAGCCATATCTCCGCAACGTACACCAATAAAATGACATGCAACACGGTAAGCAAATAAACCCAGTACCATCGCCGTTTCAATAAAAATTGAGGAGCTAACAGGTAAATGTTGAGATAAATTACGAGTAAACTGATGGCGGACGACTTCGCGACGGGAAACCAGCGTGACCCCTCCTGGTATATGTCTTTCATTTCCCAGAAAGTAAATAACACAATAGCAACGATCAGCAACAAATGTCACAGCAACCTGTATTCCCGGGCTACTAAAAACCGTTCCCCAAAAAGGTTATTGTATTTGTTACTCGCCATGATGATTGTTTTGCCGGATACAAATATAAATCATTTAGCCGGTAGTTGTTATGGTTTGTATACCAAACGGCTTGGTTTGTATACAAATAAAGCAAGAAGCTGTTTTGCAACCTCTTGCTTTATTCAAAATAAGGATATTTTTAGCTCCTTTGTGTGCCTTCGCGTTTAAAAGGTTACTGACTCAACTCCCTCAGTACCTTTTTCCCTTGATTCAACATCTCGCTACAAGGCGTCGACGGAATGACCGGAATATTGAACTTCGCCAGTTCTTCATTCAGCTTGGTCAGTTTAGCCGGAGCATCGCCTTTGGAAGAAAGCATCAATTGCTCGCGCAATATCCTGATTTTTTCTGCATCCTGTATTCCTTCGCGCAGGCGTTCGAAACGGATGGAACTACGGTCACCGGGATAGACAATATATGTATCGCCGGCCGGCCATGTACGGAAACGCGAATCGATGACGGGATCTTTTACCCACGAATTATAAGCCCAACGCAGGAATCCGTCCAACCCGGCAGCAGTGGCATACCATGCGGCATACGTCGCTTCGGCAGGATCGGAGAAAGAAAATACATTGGGAAATTTGTCTGCACAGCATACATAAAAAGTGCTGATTAATCCGTGTTCTTTGCGATAAGCGAGGTCGGCATCTTCGAAAGTAGCGCCGAATTCTATACAAATATCTTTTAGGTAAGGGTACTGTTTGTAACTCTTATGGTTGTCAGCCAGCGAAACGCCAAATTCGGGAGCGACTTTCTGCAACAAATCGAGCATGGCCTTCATATCCTGAGGCGAACGTTCGTCCATAGCGATATTGGTAATTTTCAGCCAGCCTTTTCCTTCAAGGTGTTTACGGAAATCCGTCAGGAAAGGTGTCCACATCGCAACAAACTCTTTTGAACCGGGTTTGGCGCTGACAGTGATATATTTTTCAGAAGCTGCATCGTAGTAATGCAACTCGCTGTTCCAGGGAATCATCGAGTAGCAATTGATCATCCTTGTTACGCCCAATCGCATCATGAATTCTATCCAGCGGTCGAATACCGAATAATCATATGTCCACGAACCATTGGCATTTTTTGTCCAGGTAATCATGTCTTCATAACGATCGTATGTCTGTACGTTCCACGGATCCTTGTTGACAGTAGCTGTAATCACTTTTTGCCCGGCGTCGGCCAGCATCTTCATCGGGGCTTCCAGTAATTTCCAATGTTCTTCCGACCAGGGCTTCACATTGTAAATACGTGCCACAGCCGACGGATGTTGCCACAAGTCAAGATGAAATTGCCAGTCTTTCACGGCGGGAAGTGTTTGCGGCTGCACTATAAGGCTGATATCCAGTTTTTGTGTTTTCTGGTTCCGGGCATACACATTCAATGTACCCCTATAAACGCCTGGTTTGGCATCGATAGGAATATCGAATGTCAGCCATACGGGACGGGTGGTTTTGGCTTCGAGGTTGAAGCAACTGAGCGTGTCGAGCATATCGGCAGCCAACGATGCCGGGAAGTTTTCGGGTTTACGGTATCCGCAGCCAGGTTCGAAGATATCAGTGAGCACATACCGGACAAACCGTGCCTGGGCAATGCCGGCATCCAATGTATTTTCACCCGAACGGAAAGGTGTAAACTCACATTCCACCTGTTCGACGCTGGCAGCCGACCACAATACGGCTTGTGCGGAAATCCGTTCGCCGCGCCAGCCACAGCCTTTCCAAGCCACGGTTTTCTCCATCGCCGGGATAGATGATTTGGCATAGCGGGTGTCGGTGTTGCCAAATGATGCGTTCAGATGGTTAGATACTTTACTCCAATCGGCCAATGTGTCGGGAGCGGGATCAGCAGCTTCGGCGTATGTGTCGCAGGTTTTAACGGGACGCGATTCGGTACATGCTGCAACCAATGCAATTAAAATAAAGGGATAATACCATTTCATAATTTATCTGGATGAAATCAGGTTTAAAATCACAAAGTTATAATGATTTTCAATTATCCACAATCGTGATATGTGGTTCGCTATAATAATCGCCTTGTTTGAAATAACGCAAAAGGAAATCCAGGTTATCAAGTATGGTTTGATCATCCATAGCCTTTTTCTGGTCGAAATCAATTAATTTGTTCGCCACTAAATATTTCACAAATTCAGCGCTGATGCTATCCTCCGTGATAAGCATTTCCATATCTGCCTTGGCGCCTTGGACATAATAAGGATTGCGGGTATCATTCACATAGTCGGTAAAATCGGGATAAAGTTCCGTGCCGGAATGATGATTGAAAAACATCACAATATTGTCCATGCCCTCTTTATCCACCTCGAGCCTAGCGGAAGCGGGGAACTTCTTCCCCGGATTAGCTTTCTCGTATATGTGAACCCTGAACTGATGAACAAACTCTACATACTGGTCTTCATTTTTAAAATAAACGAGAAGTCCGCCACCTGCCAAATCCTTGAAACACTCCTCATGGAAATCCAGCATTTCTAATTTGGGTTCTACCGGATCGAAAAGATGTTTCTCCTTAGCAATAGCCTCATCACCTTGCCAATTCTCTTGAAATGCAAGCGAACCCATCAGCGCCCACTCATCTCCCCATTGCACCATGTTTGCCCAAAGCCGTTTCTTCCCGGGGGCAATCAAATCCTTGTCCACCCCAGGCGACAGCGTGTCCAATATAAGGTTGATCCGTTTTCCCGAAGCTATATGCTGCATGTCCAAATGTACCCCATCGTTGCCTTTGACAATACATGTAGCTGCGATTCGCTTGGATATGGATTTGATTTCGTGATACCTAGGATGGTCTTCACCGATCATGTTGGCCAATTGTTCATTAGACCTCAGCGCTAATATCGGGCATACCCTGTTGAGCAACAGTGTAACCCGGTAATCATACACCAACATATTTGAACGTTCCGCACCCATTTTGGCATTCGCAATTTGAGTGATACCCTCATCAAGTTTCTGGTCTGCAAAATATTGATTCAGGTACGACTTGAAAAACAGGAACTCCATAATTGCTCTTGTTCCATAAATATCCTTATGATCAGGCACAACTAACATCTCCTTAAATTGCAGATTTGGAGGCGCTATTTCGTATTCAGCCTCAAACAACTTAAACACAACTTTCGCAAAACGGCTGAACAATAGCTGGAAAGGATTGAAAAGCCTGTTCTCGTCCAGCATCGAAAAGAAATGCCAGATCAGGAACTGAATATCCTGTTTGTTGATTTCATCATCGAAATAATCATCAGTTGTATTATAAAAAGGCAGGTATTTACCATACAGTTTTTTATGCTCGTTGGTAAATGAATGCCAAATATTCGTCTCGCTGATCACATCCTCAAAATAGCAAACCAGCATACAGGTCAGTCGCTTATATTCCGACCAGCTCAAATCCTGACACAATGGTTCGTCGATGTTTGCTTTCAACAACTTGTTGCAAAGCTTCTGGTAGTAATAATCATCAGGCGACGATTGGGCATAAGGATGGTATTCCAGCCAATCATTGGCCGTTACAGGATGGCTCCGAAGAAGATTCTTCATTATGTTACATGGGTTTATAATTCAGACGACAAAAATAAATTTTTTGTTGCGGATTAAAAAAATATCAAAAAAATATTTGGTTTATAAAATAAACTAATTTATCTTTGCATCGTCAAAGTATAAAAATCGATATTCAAAATCAAAAAGATGGAAACAAATTTTAATCACGAACAAAGCTTGGCACTCATCAATGAGATGATCAACCGGGCGCGGAATAATGTCCAAAAGGAACGGACATATTCCATTATTTTCTGGGGATATTTCATCGCGGCCGTAGCCATTGCCAACTTCGTACTGATTCACACATTAAGTGATCCGAATCAATCGTTTTTTGTTTGGCTTGCCGTAATTCCCGCATGGGTGGTATCATATTTCATCGACCGTCAAACTGACCGGACAGCATTAGTAAAAACGCATATTGACAAGATTGGCGATATTATTTGGAAAGGATTTGGAATCAGCGCAGTGGTGTTTCTGATAATTATTTATTCGGTAGCATTTCGTATCAAGGATTACCATATTTTATTATTGATTACTCCTGTTTTTATGATGATGATAGGGATATGCGAATTTGCAACTGCCTGTGTATATCGCTATAGACCCTGGTATTGGGTAGCTGTACTTTTTTGGGCAGGAGCAATTTTGAGTGCTTGGTTACGGGCAGATTGGCAATTTATTGTCATGGCTGTATGCCTCATACTGGGTTTTGTAATTCCAGGCCATTTGTTAAACCGCCAGCAAGAGGAAAGCAATGTTTGAAGAACTTGATCCTCTGTTGCATTCGCAGTTACGGCTTGCGGTGATGTCGATCCTTATCAGCGTGGATGAAGCGGACTTTGTATACCTCAAGGAACAAACCGGGGCTACGGCAGGTAATCTGAGCGTACAAATCGAAAAGCTGAAAGAAGCGGGATATATTGGTGTTAATAAATCGTTTCGCGGGAAGATGCCATGCACCGTGTGCAGTATCACTAAGAAAGGTATTTCGGCTTTCGAGGCCTACACCCGTGCATTGCAAGGTTACCTTGGAAAAAAGAATTAATCTTTTAAATTTGATGAAAAAATCATCTCATTAATATCAATTTATCATTTCGTGTGCGAACACATGGAAAAATCATTATCTCGTGTGCGGAAACGGGGCATTAATTGAAAGTAAAAAATTATTTAATCAATAATTTTTCTAATCGTATATTTTTTTATTTATTTAGTTTACAATATAAATCAGTTTATAAATAATTAAAACAATCATCATGAAAACATTTTCTTTATTCGTTATCATCAGCCTGAATATGGCATTAGTTAATGTAAGCGGACAATCTGCCAATCTGCAAGGCGCCCAGCAGAAAATCGAACAGGCGTTTTATGCATCTTTTGCTGAAGGAAACGCTTCAAAGTTGTCTGAAATAATCGATCAATTAAAACAGGAGGGTTCGTCATCAGCAATTTATTGGCATGCGTACGCCAAGTATTTTGAGTCGATTTATTACCTGAAAACAGATAATAAGGGAAAAAGCGAATCGGCCATCAACGAGGGCGCTGAAATACTGTCGAAATTAAAAAACAAAAATTCGGAAGACTACGCCTTGTTGGTTCTGATGCAGAATTTCTCCATGCAATTCATCACCAATATGATGAAAATTGGCGTTGTGTCCGGAAAGATCAGCGAGAATGTAGAGAAAGCCATCAAAGCCGATACCAATAACCTTCGGGCCTATTATGTAGCGGCAGCCAATGATTTTTACACGCCTGAACAGTACGGTGGCGGAACCAAGGCGGAAGGCTACCTGCTAAAAGCTATTTCGCTCAATAACCAACCTGTTGACGACATGTCATTACCTACATGGGGAAAAGACCAAGCATACCAGATGCTAGTGACCCTATACCTGAAAAAAGGGAATATGGGATTGGCAAAGAAATATCTGGAGGAAGCCATTCAGTTGTATCCCAACAACCACGGCTTAGCAGAATTGGCAAAAAAGGTAAACGAATAAGATCAATTTAAACACGAAGACACACGAAAGTATGTCACAAAGGCGCACCAAGTATTATAGTAAAAGACCGTCGTGATACCTTGTGTTAATCTTAAAAATCAATGAAATTTTTCATATTCATCATCAGCATCTTGTCTTGCATCCCTGCATACTCTCAAACCCTGAAAGGCCGGATTGCCGATACCAAAAACGAGCCTCTGCCTTTTGCCAATATCTGGATTGCAGGGACAACGATCGGTATTACAAGTAACGAAAACGGGCATTTCGTATTACCTGTAAAACCCGAGAATCAGAACGATACTGTGGTATTTGCTTTCGTAGGATACGAAACACTGAAAATGTCTATCAGCGAATTGGATATGAGCAAGGAGCTGCATGTCAGCCTGAAAGAAAAGGCCATGAGTCTGCAGGAAGTAACAATTGTAGCCCGGCGGCCGATCAGCGAAGAGTTCACCGTGCAAAAACTTAATCAGTTGGATATCTATCAGAACCCAACAGCCAACGCCGATCCGCTGAAAGCCATTACCATGTTGCCGGCTTCAACCACTACCGACGAATCTGCCAATCCGTCATTGCGCGGCAGTGCCGCCGATCGTACACGTGTGGTGCTCAATGGTGTTCCGGTATACAACCCGGCTAAGTTCAGCAGTTTGGATAATATCGGAAGTTTCAGCATTTTCAATACGCACATGGTACGCAATGAGTATGTGTACGCAAGCAACCCGCCGCTATCGTACGGAAACTCTACCGCAGGGATCGTAGAGATAGAAACAGCAACGAAACTCACTCAAAATACGAACGAAGTATCGGCAGCATTGGGTAATGCCGGGCTTATGTTCTCACGGAAACTGGGATCTCCCGATAATTTCATGCAGGTTTACAGCAACTGCCAGTACGGGAAACTTCTTGTTGCATTGAACGGGAATAATATTCCGCGGTTGAACAACTATACCGTAGTTGATCTCGGACTAAACCTGCACGCGAAGTTAGGGGAATATGCATCGGTCAACCTCTATAGTTACGGCATTGGCGAACGGAGCGACTACTACCTGCATTTGTTTTCGTATGAGGATGATGTGAAGAAATCGAAACAGCGCGTGTTCAATGTGTTGTCGTTCCGTTGGCAAAAAGCACGGCACTTGGTTACCATCAACCACGGGAATGATTTTTCCAGGGAACGGACACCGTTTGGCAACATGGATTTCACGCCCCGGAGCGCACAATATTATACTTCAGCCGCCTACAAGCATGTGTGGGACAAGTTCAATATACAGGCAGGAGTATCACACGAGGTTGCCCGCTACAACACCAATAACAGCGTAATGCCACGTTATTTCTACGCTTTTGCGCCGGAGTCGCCAACTATTGTTTGCGATTCGCTGGTGCAGAAACAAAGCCTGGAAGGTTATGCCTACGCTAAATGGGATGTGTCGAAACGGTTGATCATCAGTGGCGGCATGCGAACAAATGTACCGTTGAAAGACGAGACGCCTTACCTGAGCCGTCAGATTGCCGTGAAGTATTACTGTTCGGCGCGTGGTTCGTTGTTGTTGGCTGCCGGCAAATATCACGGACGTAGTATCCCCAATTACTATAACCTGGAATATTCTCTGCAAACGGCTACACATTATTCTTTGGATTATACCTGGCAGACGGAACATACAGCCCTGCAGGCAGCAGTATACTATAAAGAAGAAGCAGGCGATTATACTGCCAATTATGTCGACCGGAGCGATCGACGCAACATCTTCGGCGCTGAGGTGTATGCTGAACAAACCATACACCGGTGGTTCAAACTGTCGGGATCATATACCTATCTGTATTCAAGACAACACACGGGTAAACAGGATTTTGCATTGTACAACGACATGCCCTGCATTTTTAAAGCCACGGCAAGTTTCCAGAAATTGAGCATCGGAACTTTCGCCTTTTCGTACATTTCGCGCCCGGGACTCTGGCACACACCTATTGTCGATGGAATTTACAACCCAAGTTCAAATAGTTACGCCCCGATATATGGGAGTCTTAATTCGCAGCGTTTCAATAATTATAACCGGGTAGATTTCAGTGCTAATAAGATATTTATTGTTGGAAGATGTTCAGTCATCACCTACTTAGCCATCAATAATATTCTCAATATCAGGAATGAACGCGAACGAATATACGCAAGCGATTATAATAGTTCTCAAAGCGATTGTTTCAACGGGCGGTTGTTCTATTTTGGTGTGATGGTCGGATGGTAGCAGTATTTCCTTTTCAATTGACCACCCCGTACACTGCCCGCAGCACCCAATATTGCGCCACCGACTCGATCTCGAACGGATATTTCACCAATTCGTTCAGACAAAGGAATATATGTTGGTCTTGTTCTTCAAAAACACCGGGATATAATCCTGTATCGTCCACCATCATACCAAATTTACCTTTGATGCGGTGGACATTCTCCTTCACAATATTTTCGTAGAAAAGGATATCGCCATTTTTAAAATCGAAACCAAGTGGCAGATTTTCGGAATTATCCACTTCGAGGGCAATAAGGCGGAATTTTGAGTTGTTGGGAATAACGATATGCGGCAATTGTCTGGTAAACTCCTCGTCTTGGTAATGAGTGATGTATTCGGGCAAGTGCAAAGCCGATACATACGGGATCGGTAACAGTTTGTGATTGCGTTTCAGTTCCTCGGTTTCGAGTACTAATTCGGTGTTGTAATGCAGAAGTTGATTTACCGAAAGGTCTTTCAGGATAAAATCGCTCAAAGGTATGCCAAAATATTTAGCAATATCGACAACGACTTCTATTTTGGGTTCGGCACGTTCTTCCTCATATGAGGAAATATTTCCGCGCGTAAGTTGAAACAACTCTGCAAAGGATTGTTGGCTCAATCCTTTGACATTTCGTATCTTCTTTATATTTTTTCCTATTTTACCCACGGAGCATTTTTGATTTTTGATTGATTTGTCAGATTCTTTTATATTGAAAATCAGCAATATAGAAAAGTAAGATAAAATTTTTAATATTTTTTGCAAAAAAAATTATCATTTTGTATGAAAAATAAAAACTATGATCTATATTTGCTAAAAATATGATGCAAATATAAATCATTTTATTCGAAAACAAATAGACCTTTGCAAAGAAAGAAACAGTTAAGAAAATAACAGGCAAGTTGGCATAATAGAACGGTTTTTTGCTGAAATTTGCAAACTTTTGCAAAATGCCGAAGAATAAAATATTTCATTAACATCATAAATAACCATTGGAAATGCAAGAAATCGATTTACCGGAAAATCGTGAAGAACGGGAAGACCCCGAAAATATGGCGGATGACAGCAAACCTGTCAAGAGAAACAGGAAGGCGTCAAAAAAGAAAGAAGGAACCGTAGACGTGGAAGGAGTCGCTTTTGAAAGAGCAAGCAATACGTTTCGCGAGTGGAAAAAGAAGGTTGCTGCGGAAGAAAAGGCTTCCAAAAGTGCTCGAAAGGTCGTCAAAACACTCGATAGAAAACCCCGGAGAAATGATCGGTCGTTTTCGGAAGGTGATAAGCCGGTTAGGTCTCGGGAACGAAGATCGGGAAGCGACAATCGATCGTTTTGGGACGGCGGTAAAACGCTAAAACCTCGGGAAAGGAAATCAGGAAGCGATGGTCGATCGTTTTCGGATGACGGTAAACTGGTAAAATCGCGAGAACGGAGCGCTGGGATTTCCGATAAACGCGAAAAAAAATCCGACACTGACAGAAAAGATTTTAAAGGTACAAAACGGTTTACCAAAGGAAGAGACCGGACATTCAAAAGGGCGGAGCGATCAGATAGCCGGGAAGGAGTTGAAGGTAAAAAAGTTGTAAGATTGGCATCCGATAAGGGTGAACGATTTTCGAAAGGTTCGGATCGAAGTCGGAAAGGTTCCGAACCGACGTCGAAACCGGTTGATCGGAAGGCAAAACCACCGAAAAGTTTTAAACCCGGATCGAAGGCGCGAGGAAAGAAGGGGCCGGTGATCGTGTACGGCGACCCGAAGGCAAAACCGTCGAAAAAACCGAATCGGCGGTCGATCCCGAAAGGCACGTCAAAATAAAATGTGTTAATATTTGTGTTCGCTTTTATCCACGAATTACACGAATTTTCACTAATTAAATTCGTGTTAATTCGTGTAATTCGTGGACAATATTTTGATTATCTTTAAAATAGATATAAATGTAAAGCCTATGTATTTCAAGAAAATCGAGTCCTATATTTCCCAATTGGGATATTACGTTTCGTA
>JAVBSH010000108.1:0-36497 GCA_031547085.1 Bacteroidales bacterium | reverse complement strand
GTCACCTTGGAACGGGTGATCGCTTTTCCTTTCCAATCGGTTGAGTCCATATCTACAATTTATGGATACAAAGTTACAAATATGGAACGAGTTTTATTATTAATATTATCAAATTTTTTACACCCCACCTAACAGGTTTCCAAAACCTGTTAGGTATTGCATTACCAAACTCAATAAAAATAACATTTGATGGCAATTTGGTATTAATTGCTTCATTGAATTAATGTTTAATTTATACTTTGACAGTATACGGTTAAAGTTGTCATAAAGTTATATGATTATCGGGTATAGTGCCTAAGAAGTAAAAATGAACGTCATTGCGAGGAGGAACGACGAAGCAGTCTATTAATAATGAAACAGTTTACCGGTGAGATTGCTTCGCTACCGCTCGCAATAACGTACTTTTCATTGTCATAAAAGGACTGTCATACATCTACATATTTTCCGGCTTTCTTTTCCCTCCAGATACATTGCAACACAGGCACTACAAACATTGTCATGATTTGAATCGTCATGCCGCCAAAAGTCGGTATCGCCATCGGAACCATCACATCCGAACCTTTGCCCACAGAAGTTAGTACTGGTAGCAAAGCAATGAGGGTGGCGGCTGTAGTCATCATAGCGGGACGGACGCGTTTCTTGCCGGCTTCCACCACCGCTTCGCGCACTTCGTGTGGTGTTTGCGGGTTACGGGCTTCAAACACCTGGTGGATATAAGTTCCCATCAGTACGCCGTCGTCGGTGGCGATACCGAACAAGGCGATGAATCCAACCCACACGGCAACACTCAAATTGATGGTGTGTATCTGGAAAAGGTCACGGAAACTGACCCCGGCCATTGAAAAATTCAAAAACCAATCCTGTCCGTAAAGCCAGATCAGGATAAAACCACCCGCAAAAGCAACGAAAACTCCCGAAAAGTGGATCATTGAGGCGATGAGTGTGCGGAACTGAAAGTACAGAATTAAAAAGACAATGAGCAGGCACAGGGGAATCAAGATATTCAATCGTTTAGCAGCACGTTCCTGCTGTTCGTAATTACCTGCGAACTTATAGGATACTCCGTGCGGCAACTGCCATTCGCCGGTGGTTAACTTGTCTTGCAGGTATTTTTGGGCGGCATGCACTACATCCACCTCGGCAGAACCCGGTTCTTTATCGAAAAGCACATATCCCGTAAGGAAAGTATTTTCACTACGGATCATCTGCGGTCCCGAAAGATATTTAATATCAGCCAGGTAGCTGAGTGGAACTTGCGCCCCAGTAGCGGTGGGGATCAGTATCTGCGCAATATCCTCAGGTGTGGAACGCCGTTCACGGGCATAACGCACTCTAACAGGGTAACGTTCACGTCCTTCCACCGTTCGGGTAAGTTCCATGCCGCCAATGGCTACCGAAATCATTTCCTGTAAATCGGCTACTGTGACACCATAACGTGCCATCGACCGGCGGTCTAATTCTATTTGCAGGTAAGGTGCTCCCACGCTGCGTTCGGCAAACACTGACGATGGTTGTACCATTGGGGCTTCCTTTATCAATCGTTCCAGTTCAATGCTCGCATTTTCAATGCTTTCCAAGTCCGGCCCATATACTTTAATACCCATCGGGGCTCGCATTCCAGTGGAAAGCATCACCAACCGGGTTTCTATTGGTTGTAGTTTGGGAGCAGAAGTAAGACCCGGCAAGGCGGTCACTTTTACGATCTCGTTCCAGATGTCGTCCGGCTTACGGATGTGCGGACGCCACTGTCTGAAATACTCGCCGTTACGGCTTGCGATGAGCAGTGCCTCGTTAATCTTCCTGTACCCGTCGCGTTCCATTTTGTAGGTACTACCATCAGTCAGGACAAAAGCGCCTTCGCGGTCGACTTTAAACCGTCGGCGCTGACCATTTTCATCAAGAATATATTCGGGCTTGTAGTTGATCACGTTTTCGAACATTTGTATATTAGCCGGGTCGAGCGCCGAATTGACACGCCCCCATTTTCCCACTGCCATGTCCACCTCAGGGATATTCTCGATCTGCATGTCGAGCATCTTCACGTAGTCGATATTCTTCTCCACGCCTGTATGGGGCATACTGGTAGGCATCAGCAGGAATGAACCTTCGTCAAGCGCCGGCATGAATTCACTTCCTGTGCCCGGAAATGTGTGTGTGAGGCTACTCCATACGGTAGTAGTGCGGATATTCCAACCCAATCGGTCAAATCCTTTAGCTGCAAATCCAAAAATACCGTCCCAGCCCATCCAGATAATTAATCCCAACAATATGGTAACCAGTGGTATGGCAAGGAATTTTTTCTTATTCTCCAAACACCATCGCAACACAGGTTCGTAAAAGTGTACTACCAGCATCAGCAAAGCCAACAATCCTCCCACCAATAATCCGACAAACAGGTAATTACCGAACATCGACACATGCGCTCCCAATGGTAACCAACTGCGTGTGAGATAAAATAATATAAAGAGGAGAGCCCCACCCGACCTCCCCCAAGGGGAGGAGAATGTGCTAATCACCTTTGTGAAGGTTGAGACAGACTTTTTTTCTGTGAAATAATGATTCAATAATTGAATGATACCGATCGCGGATAAAATGAGTGCCACCCAAACGCCAGTAAAAATTGTTAGCAGAACTCCTGAGAGCATCCATAGTACATTTCCGGCAACGCGTCTCCTCCCCTTGGGGGAGGCCGGGTGGGGCCTGCCGAATATTGTATAAGCCAACGTTGGCACAACGATTAACCCCAATATAAGCGAGGCGCTTAATGCAAATGTTTTGGTGAAAGCCAACGGACGAAACATCTTACCTTCCTGCGCTTCCATGAAAAAGACGGGTATAAAACTGACTACCGTGGTGAGCATAGCCGTAATCACTGCTGTATGCACTTCCATCACAGCATGGTAGATGACTGTCAGCAGGTCTTTACCATGTGCATCCTTATTTTCAGGTAGTTCCATGTGCCGCACGATGTTCTCCACAAAGATGATACCCACATCCACCATCACGCCAATGGCAATGGCAATACCCGAAAGTGCTACGATATTGGCGTCCACGTGCAGGTAGCGCATCAGGATGAAGATAACAAGCACGGCCACAGGCAACATGGCCGACACGATGACTGATGCACGCAGGTTGAGCAAAATGAGGATAATAACGATGATGCAGATCAGTATTTCATCAGTGAGCGCCGTTTCGAGCGTTCCTACGGTTTCTTTAATGAGGCCGGTACGGTCGTAGAAAGGCACAACGGTAACTTTCGAGACGGTACCATCTGCTAATGTCTTTTGTGGCAAACCGGGTGCTATTTCGGCAATCTTTTCCTTTACATTATTAATGACTTCCATCGGATTGGAACCATAACGGGCTGCGACTACCGCACCTACTGCTTCGGCACCACCTTTGTCCAGTCCGCCACGCCGAGTAGCTGGTCCGAAATGTACTTCGGCCACGTCCTTGACACGCACAGGAATGTCGCCGCGGAGTGCTACCACCGCTTCGCCAAGGTCATCGAGCGATTTGATATATCCCAGTCCTCTAATGGAATACTCCACCTTATTTAACTCAATGGTTTCAGCGCCAACATCAAGGTTGCTTTTCTGTACGGCATTCATCACCTGCATGATATCCACGCCATATGCTTTCATTGCTTCGGGATCGATGTCCACTTGGTATTCCTTCACAAAACCACCCACCGAAGCCACCTCGGCCACACCTTTGGCTGCCGAAAGGGCATATTTCATTTGGAAATCCTGTATGCTGCGCAGTTCTTCGCCCGACCAGCCACCTGTGGGTTTGCCTGTCGACGGATCGCGTCCTTCAAGTGTGTACCAGAATATCTGTCCAAGCGCCGTGGCATCGGGGCCAAGCATCGGTTGAACGCCTTTGGGCAACAAGTCGGGTGGGAGAGAAGCCAGTTTTTCGAGTATCCGTGCCCGCGACCAGTAAAATTCGATGTTTTCTTCGAAAATGATGTAAATGAATGACATTCCGAACATGGAAGTACTGCGGATGTCTTGTACGCCGGGAATTCCCAACAATGCGGTTGTCAGCGGGTAAGTGATCTGGTCGTCGATGTCCTGCGGCGAACGCCCCATCCATTCGGTAGCTACAATCTGCTGGTTTTCGCCAATATCGGGGATAGCATCTACCGGCACAGGGTCGCGTGGTAACCAACCGATGTTCCAATTAAATGGCGCCACAACAATACCCCAGGCAATAAGGACGATCAATAATAAATAGGTGACGAGGCGATTATGGAGAAAAAAACGGATCATTTACATCTTTGATTGATTACACTGAGAAGACGCTGAGAAATATTTTCTACTTTTTCGTTAAGAATAAATCTACTGCTACTTTCAAATCATTTTCAAATTCCCTGAATGCCGCCAATTCTCTTAATGGGCTGTAATCTTTAATATTTTCGGCCACAAGATGCACAGCATAGTGGACATTAAAGGTTTTCAGTCGTCGGCCTTTCAGGCCGCTGGTTTTTTCGAGCAATTCATGAAGTATCTCTTTGGGTTTTGCCAATGATTCCAGCTTTCTGAGTACGGGTAAATCAATGTTTTCTTTGTAATTTCTGTTTCCTGCTGCTTTTTTGATCGCATCCTCGTTGATCAGCAACCATGTTTCCATCATTCTGACAGGAATAACACATACAATTTTTGAGGATAGATTTTGGTCAACCAGTTTTAATATTTCTTTTTTACGAATACAGGCATCAAGTTTTTCGGCATCCCTGTGATAGAAAAGGATATCAAACGGGTAGTAGCTTCCTGCACACTTTACACGTTGAATCACATCACCAGTTTGTGGCGGAAAGGAAATTTGCCGGAAATCAGCGAAACTGCCGTCACATGGCAATTGTGGATAAAGATCGTCGAACAACCATTTGATAACATTCAAAAGTATCTTATCTGAACTACCATCGGTCAGCAAAGTATATTTTAAAGATTCCATGGTGTTAAAAAGGAATTTTCATCTGAAATACCTTAACATTCTCAGCAACACTCATTTTTTTCTTTCCTTTGATACTATATTGTACAGGTGGTTCGCAAACAAATGATGTGTTATGGTCAGGAATTGCTCCTTTTTCAAGGTAGGCAATAATATCCTTGTATAAAACAGGTTTTGCCAGATCGTGTTTTGTCCGCCATGTTTGGAGGAGTGCTGAAAATCCTGTATATTTTATCTTTTTGCCGAATGCTTCCAAATATATTTCTTTTTCCGTAGCCAAGTATAGGCTTTCATCTGGAACGGTATTCACTACAACCGGCGAATGGGAATTGATGATCACTTGCCGTAGTGGGTTATCTTCATCTACCGGGTATTCGGTATCTGTAACCATATCTTCCAACAGGTTTACCATATCTTCGATTTTCTGGGGATTAATACCGTTTTCAGGTTCTTCAAGGCAGATCACCCCGCTATGTTCGTTGTCTTCTCGGATAATAGCCAATCCCAGAAAGCGCAATGTCCCATCGGACAGTGATTGTGCCGGTAGAATCAATCCGTCTTTAAAACGAATTTGGAGCGTCAGCAAATCTCTTTTTTCATCTTTTTCAACACAAATTTCATCCGCATCACTAACCAATTCTTTGACTTTATTGGTAAGCGACTGGTATATGTCCTTATCCTTTTTTTCGTTATGCAACCTGTATAAGGTTGCAGGAACATTGGAGCCATTGGCTGAAATTTTTGCATTTTTGACCTCGAAAATCGAATTGGGTTGCCGTAATGCACTGGGTTCAAACTGTAGCATGACCCAGTTACGCATTTCTTGGCGAACAAGAAATGCGGTAGGCGATTCGGCAGTAACAGTTGAAAGCAACGTCCGCGGCATTTTTTCGGCAATAAATTCGGTGCTTCTTCCTTTACCACCATCCTGATGCAATTTTATTTTACCGCCTACAGTAGAAATAAACGGGTTATTAGTTCCTCGGCGTCCTTTTAAAATCGAATTAATCCATTCTTTATTACATTCAAAATACAAGCTTTTCCGTGCTTCTGTCAGTGTGACAGGCACCAAACTTTCTTCAATAATCTCTATAGGTTCCCTTCCTTCATTATTCTCATTAAGCTTTAATTCAAGTTTATATTTGAGACTTGTAATAGTAGCTTCTGCTATTTGTCCCAGGTCATCTTCGGCTTTTTCTGATACAATAACATCTATTTCAAATGACATCTTATCAAGATAATGCGACCCGCTTTTGAAAAAAATATCCTTGATGTTGGAATGTTTTTGGTCTTCACTCCGTATCGATTTTGCTGCCTGTAAAACTGTATTATCCGCAAGCTTGGAAAGAAATGTGATGGCATCGAAAAAATTCGATTTCCCAATGGCATTGGCGCCGGCAATACATGTAAAAGGGCCGAAATATAATTCGGTATCAAGCAAACTTTTGAACCCGTTGATTTTAATTCGAGTAATCATATCTCAATAAACCTTTGGTGACCAAACAATGTTCAGCAAAGATAATCAACTGCCACAACATGTGAAAACACTATTTAATTTATAGTGTCATTTATTTACCCCACATCCGCTTGTGCTACTGAATAACCAATGATCCCCAACAACGCCAATACACCCAGATAGGAAACAACAGAAACAAGTGATGGCATTTGCATGTGACTGATGGATGTGATCAAACTACCAAGTTGTTCAAGCAAAGGAGTAATTCCCAGCATGGAAAACGTAAGCGTCAGACCAATCATAACGAACACTGCCATCACTACTTGCGGTAGTATATTCCTTCGTTCAGGCAATTGACTGGTCACACGTTCCGAAAAACCATGATCGGGTATATCTACTTTGTGTACAACAAATATTTTCTTTAAATCTTGATCGTTCATGATTTTCAATTTTTGATTGGATTTTCCAAATTCATAACTCATAACTTTTGAAGTATCCTGCCAACTTTTCCTTTCCCCGGTATAGGTGTGATTTGATGGTGCCTGTGGGGCAATTCATGATATTGGAAATCTTATTGATGGTTTGGTCTTCCATATAAAATAACAACATAGCGGTACGTTCATCTTCTTTAAGGATTGTTAATGCCTGTGCAAAATCCATGCTAAGATCTTTGTCCGGCGTATCGGCAGCCATGCGGTCGCCGATTATTTCTACATCTATTCCTGTCTTTGGTTTTCTTGCACGGGCATAGTCGTAAAAAGTATTGTAGGCGATACGGTAAAGCCAGGTAGAAAATTTCGATGCCGCCCGGAAAGAACCGATATTTAGCCAGGCTTTTACAAACGTGTCCTGTGCCAGGTCTTTACTCAATTCCTCGTCACCACCCGTCAGGTTGAAGAAGAAACGCCGTATGGGCGACTGGTAAGCTTCCACCAGTTGATTGAAAGCTTTCCGGTCGCCCAGTAGCGCTATACGCGATACAAGTATTGCGTCATTGGGCATTTTCATTCACGTCTTGTTTCTTGCCAATAAAGTGGATAACCAGATAAGCGACACCGATAAGAAATGGGATGATACCCAGCGAAGCGCCCCGCAATTTGTCTTCAGCATCCGCAGCCAACCATAAAAACAAAGAAATACCTATTCCCACAGCAATACAGATAATCCCTGTATTTAACGGATTATGTTTCTTTTTAGGTTGTACAAGCAAATCGGTTGGTATGGGCACTCCCTTTTCGATGGCCTTGGCACACAACTCAGCTTGTAATTGATTACGTTTACGGTTCTCGTTGCTTCTGAACCAAACAATCAAAATGATCATGATGATCGGGAGAAAAAATATCCCAATAATAGCTAAAAAACTTTCTACATCAAAACTTTCCATGATTTCTATTTTTTAAATTTTATGAATGATATTTGAATTTTCCCTTTAGACGTAAACAAATATCCATTTGGTTGCAAAGAATGTAATTTTTTTCTCTTTCCTCGAAAAAATCCTTTAGTTTTGTGGGCTGAAAAAGATTTTATGACTCTTTGATATTTTTAAAATGAACAAGACATTGATTATTACCGGCGGAGCCGGATTTATCGGCTCGCACGTGGTGCGTCTTTTTGTGAATAAATACCCAGATTACCGCATTGTTAACCTGGATAAACTGACTTATGCCGGTAATCTCGAAAACCTTACCGACATTGACCAAAAAAGTAATTATGTTTTCGAGAAAGCCGACATCACCGACGCTGGTAAAATAAAGGAAGTGTTTGAAAAATACCGTCCGGATGGAGTAATTCACTTAGCAGCTGAATCGCATGTAGACCGTTCCATCAGCAATCCGATGGAGTTCATTATGACCAATATTGTGGGAACCGTCAACCTGCTGAATGCCGCACGTACGCTGTGGGATGGTAACTATGAAGGTAAACGCTTCTATCATGTTTCTACCGACGAAGTGTATGGTTCGTTGGGCAAGGAAGGTTTCTTCACGGAAACCACATCTTATGATCCGCGTAGCCCGTATTCAGCATCGAAAGCCAGTTCCGACCATTTGGTACGTGCCTATCATCATACGTATGGTTTGCCTGTGACGTTGTCGAACTGTTCAAATAATTACGGTCCCAACCATTTCCCCGAAAAGTTGATTCCCCTTTCCATCAACAATATCAAGAATAACAAGCCGATACCTATTTATGGCAAGGGTGAGAACGTACGCGATTGGCTGTATGTGCTCGACCATGCCCGCGCTATCGACACTATTTTCCATAACGGCGTGAATGGCGAAACATATAACATCGGCGGCAACAATGAATGGACGAATATCGACCTGATCCGCCTGTTGTGCAAAATCATGGATAAGAAGCTGGGACGTCCCGAAGGCGCATCGGCGCAACTGATCACTTTCGTGAAAGACCGCGCCGGGCATGACTTGCGTTATGCCATTGATTCTTCCAAACTGCAAAATGAATTGGGTTGGAAGCCGTCGCTACAATTCGAGGAAGGACTCGAAAAAACAGTCGATTGGTATTTAACCAATGAAAAGTGGCTGCAAGGCGTCATCAGTGGCGATTACGAAAAATATTATCAAAAACAATACACGCGTTAAAACGCTCGAACGTTTGTAACGTTTGTAACGTTATGAACGTTTGTAACGTTATGAACGTTCAAACGGCATGAAAACACAGACCCTCTTTTTATTGATACTCATAGGAGTTATCACACACAATGCAATAGCACAGGAATCGCCACGCATACCTTCCGAAAGCCCAAGGCTGATCGTGGGGATTGTGATTGAGCAAATGCGTAGCGATTATATTTCCCGGTTTTGGGATAAATTCGGCGAAGGTGGTTTTAAACGGCTCATCCACGAAGGTACCTATTGCCGCAATGCTTCATACAATTATTTCCATACGCAGACAGCTGTGGGGTATGCCACCATTTATACCGGCAGTATGCCCGCATCGCATGGTATTGTGGCCGATGAGTGGTACGACCGGGTGAATAACAAGGTGACCCAGGCTGTGACCGACGAAACAACAAAAACTGTGGGTGGTTCGTTTGATGCCGGGCACTTTTCTCCACACAACATGCTCGGAACAACCATTGGCGACGAGGTCAAACTTGCCAATCTCCGGCAATCACGCGTATTCGGTATATCGCTTGATCCCGTATCGGCAATCCTATCAGCCGGACACATGGCTGATGGTGCTTTTTGGTTCGACACCGAAAACGGAACCTGGATCAGCAGTAGTTATTATATGCAGAGCCTGCCGAACTGGCTTAACGAAGAGAACAAAAAAAAAATATCTGATCTGTATTTGGCCAAAACCTGGGATACAAGTTTCCCAGTATCGCAGTACACCAATTGCCTGACCGACGAAAATCCTTATGAAACCGGCATCGATGGCCGTATTGTATTTCCATACATATTACCCGATATTGCCAAGGGGAAAAGCATCAGTACACGTTACCAGTTGTTGCAGCAGACACCTTTCGGCAATAGCCTCACCAAAGATATGGCCATTGCCACGATGGTGAACGAAAACCTGGGTAAGGACGAGTTTACCGATATATTGACGATTTCGTTCGTGGCTACCGAATATATTGGCAATGCTTTCGGCCCGATGTCCATCGAAGTGGAGGACGCTTACCTGAAATTGGACAAGGATTTAGAACATTTTCTCCGGTTTGTGGACGATTTCGTCGGCAAACAAAACACGTTAATTTTTGTAACTTCAAATCATGGTGCAGCCCAAACACCTGCGTATTTAGCCGACTCTAAGGTTCCGGTAGGAACTTTCAATTACAACAGTGCCCTGTCGCTCTTGCGCAGCTACCTGAATGCATTGTATGGTAGCGGCGAATGGATCAAAGGATATTACGGCCAACAACTATACCTGAATACCGACCTGATCGAAAATTCAAAAATGAAAATCGAAGATTTCCACAATGTGGTAGCCCAGTTCATGATCCAATTTACAGGCGTGTCCAACACACTCACTGCCACAGCATTGCAAAACAATCAATATACGGAAGGTTACCGCAACAAGATGCAAAACAATTATTTTCCGCGCCGTTCGGGCGATGTATTCGTAAATCTGCATCCCGGCTGGGTGGAAAAAAGCCAGCGGGCAACGTCCCACAACTCAGCGTATTTGTATGATGCACAGGTTCCACTGATCTGGTACGGCTGGAAAGTGAAACGCGACATGATTGTCCGTCCCGTGGATATGACCGACGTGGCGCCAACCATCTCATCGTTTATGAACATAATGCCGCCCAATGCTTCGACAGGAAAAGTGATTACTGAGTTAGTGAAATAATATGGTGCGGGATCATTTTCTTCATGCCTTCGTGATTTTTTCGACATTGTCGCTTAGTCAATAAATTGTCGTAATCCATATTCTGCTTGGGTAGTTCACACATTTACAAAAAAATACGTTGAAACTTTTCCACGTCTCAACGTATTTTTTATGATTGAAAACAACGGGGGAGACCCCGTATATGTAATGTATCCTTCTTGCTGAAGGAGTATTATTTTTTGTCGAAAAAATCTTTCACACCGTCAACAGCGACAATGTCTTCAACAAAGGTATAGGCACCGGTCTTTTCCGATTTTACCATTTTAATAACTTTGGCCATTCCCTTGCTGGCTCCTTTTTGCCTCAGTGTTGCAACCGCTTTCTTTGCCATGACTTAATTATTTAATTTCTTTATGTACCGTTACTTTTTTCAATATGGGATTGTACTTGCGACGTTCCAACCGGTCGGTTGTATTCTTTTTGTTTTTGGTAGTGATATACCTCGACATTCCCGGAAGACCGCTTTCTCTCTGTTCCGTACATTCCATGATAACCTGAATACGGTTACCTTTAGCTTTCTTTGCCATCTTTTCCTGATATTATTTAATGAATCCCTTATCTATGGCTTCATTTAAGGAAGCCGTGATCCCATTTTTATTGATATTCCTTATCCCGGCAGCCGACACTTTCAAAGTGATCCAACCACCTTCTTCGGGAATGTAAAACTTCTTGACAAACAGGTTAGGATAATATTTTCTTTTAGTCCGTCTTTTAGAGTGCGACACATTGTTGCCTCCCATGACACTCTTTCCTGTAATCTGACAAATTTGTGACATTATGTTAACTATTATTGTTTTCAATTTCGGAGCGCAAAGGTCGTAATAAATTTGGATTCTGCAAATTTATTTGTAATTTTTTATTGAATAAGTTTTGTCTTTTTGTGATAGCCCGGTTGCAACACATCATTTAGTATGTGAGGGATATACATGATAAATGCTCCTGGCAAGGCTTTTAAAAATGCCGGACTTTTCATTTCTTTGTTAACTTTGCCGTATTCAAAAATTAAAAATAATAAATGGTTACTCTTGTCATTGTCATCATCACATCAGTTATCTCCATCGCTGCTTTTTCTAACAAGACGTTATTTGCACGGTTACAATTCAACCCCTACCAGGTGTGGCACCGTAAGGAATGGTACCGGCTTATCACGCACGGATTCCTGCATGCCGACTGGACGCATTTGATCATCAATATGCTGGTATTGTACTCATTTGGTAATACCATCGAGAGTGCTTTCCATATCATGGCTGCCGAGACATGGATGAAGTTCCCTATGTTGTGGTATGTGATTTTCTACCTGTTGAGCCTTATCATATCGTCGCTTACAACGTTGCACAAGCATAAAAACGATGTCTGGTACAATTCCGTGGGAGCATCAGGAGCTGTATCGGCAGTGTTGTTTTGCAGTATTTTCTTCGATCCGAATATGACACTGTTGTTCATGTTTGTTATTCCCATCAAAGCATATTTTTTCGGCCCGCTTTACCTTTTGTATTCTTACTACTCATCACGCAGAGCCAATGATAATATCAATCATGATGCACACTTGTTGGGCGCCGTATTCGGATTCCTTTTCCCGATGATGATTGACGTAGACATGATCAAATGGTTTTTGGGGCAGTTTTGAAATAATCCAACCATTAAAATTGATATTTGGCAAAGTACTGGAAAACAAAACTAAATGATGAATTGAAGTATATTGCATGCAATTTGGCCATATTCAATAATTAATTGAACAGGCCTCTATCTACTTCACTAAAATTTTTGATCTTCTGATAATCCCAGCGATGGTAATCATCATCGTTGGAATCGACAATAACAATTCGTCCGGCATGGGCATTTTCAGCGGCGCAAATGCCGGCTACAGCATCTTCGAAGACAATCACTTCCGATGATTTCCGGTTGATAACCGACATTGCTTTCAGGTAAATATCGGGCGCCGGCTTGCCGGTGATTTTCCCGTCGTTATATACCACCTTATTATATTCAAACCAACGCGACAGACCAAGGTATTCGAAATAAAAATCAACATTTTCTTTCCCCGATGCTGTAGCTATGGTGAAGGCGATATCCCGTCCGGAAAGAAATTCGAAAAAATCTATTGCTCCTGGGGCCAATCCAAGTCCCGATTGAACGCATAACTGTTGATAAATACGCTCCTTCTCTAATCCCATTCCCGGTATTTGATCAGGAGCAAGTGTTCCATGAAAGATTTCCACAAAGATATCACGGTTGTTCTTACCATGGATTCGCTGAAACATCTCTTCATCGGAAATACGGATATTGTATCTGCCGAGAAAAATTCGCCAGGCATCATTATGCAGTTTGGTATCCCAGAAAAGTGTCCCATTAAAATCGAATATTACTCCAGTGAATTTCATCGATGATTCCTAATTGGTTATTTTTGAATTTGACGCCTGCAAAAATAATGCAAAAACCGCATGCGATGTTGAAATTGGTAAATCATCAAATTTGTCCTTCCCGTTTGTGTTTCCATCGCCTGTGGCTCCACAGCCAGTATTGCGGATTTCGGCGTATGGTTTGTTCAAGCAAAGCGGTACATTTTTCGGTTATTTCGTAAGGCTTTGTTTCGGATGCATTTTCAGCGATCAGTATTGTATCCACTTGGTAATACCCACGTTTCACACGGCATACTTCGAAATACATCACAGCCACATTGTAACGCCGTGCCAGTTTCTCTATACCCAGGTACATCGGCGTATCCTGATTCAGAAAGTTAGTCCAATACTGGACGGCTTCTTTTTGTGGTGACTGGTCGTTCAGGAAACAAAGAATGGTTAATATTTTTTTGTCGAGAAACTGGTTGATGTATCGTATGGTCTGGTTGGTAGCAACAGCATCTGTACCAAATCCTGTACGTATTCTGTACATCAGTTTGTCAAACGCCTTGTTTTTTAACGGACGATACAAAGTGGCCTGGTGGTATGGATCAATCGGTTCCATCGTAGCCAACCATTCCCAATTACCGTAATGTCCGGTAGCAAAGAAAATATGCTTTCCCTTTTTATAGAGTTCATCGAGTATTTCGGGTGTGCTGAAATACATCCGCCGCTTCATTTCATCGAGACTGATATGAAGTGTTTTGATACTTTCAAAAATGAGATCACAAAGAAAATGGTAAAATTTTTGTGCGATCTTTTTACGTTCTTTTTCTGTTTTTCCAGGAAAGGCATTTTGCAAGTTTTCCATCACCACAACACGACGGTACCGTATCACATAACATACTATGAGGTAAAACAAATCGGCAAGAAAATAGAGACATTTCAAGGGTAAAAATGCCAAAAACCGGCACAAACCATATAATATTGTGTATGAGGTTGACATAATGCTTCTTCATAAAAATGATGAGCAAAAATAATTTTTTTCTGAAAATGATGCAAATTGTAGCATCATTCAAAAAAATGCCGTAACTTTGTGGTATAACAATAAAAAAATGGAAAAGTTGATCGAAGGACAAATCTGTGACAATTGAGACAGGGTAGGAGAGGAGGCCGGTTTCAAACAGATGTTATATCTATCGAAGTTATGCCGAAAAGAATCTGATAAAAATCATTGTATTCGTACAATAATATGTTTATTTTTGCTTTTATTAATATCAAACCAAATTACATTTTAAATAATTGAATATGAGACAAGTGTCACTTTTATTTATAGCAGTTTTTGCCTTAGGATTTAACTGCTATGCGCAAAATGAGAGTAAGTTCAAATCATTGAAAGGTGATATCGCTAAAAGCGATGCAGCCACTCAAGATGCCAAAAAGAGTATAAACCCGAAAACCTGGATGGATCGTGGAAAATTATTCCAGGATGCATATGGTATAAATGTGAGTTTTTTACGTGTTGGATTGACGCCCGATGAGGCTAAGATGTTTTTCAAGGATCCCCTGCAAATTCTTTCCTCTGTGGAAGGTGGGACTAAGAAAGAGACTTACGAGTACAGCCAGATTAAATTAAACTTTGAAAATGGGACATTAGCTTCTTGGGTAGAAACTGAAGCCGTTACGGATGATCCGCTGGGAAAAGCAATTAGCGCTTATCAGAAAGCAACATCGCTGGACGAAAAGGGCAAGAATACGAAGAAAATAAATGAAGCGTATGCAGTGATCATTAATGATTTGTCTGCCAAAGCCTTTAATGAGTATGAACTGAAAAAATACAAAGATGCATACAATTCGGCAGAACAACGTATTGCGGTAAACAAACTTTTAGGGAAACAGGATACTTCATTTTATTATTATGCCGGTGCTTTTGCCTTGACTCAAAGTGAGATTGACAGCAGTATGTGGCAACAAGCTGCTGATAACCTCGAAAAAGCTGCACAGCTTGGTTTTAAAGAAAATGCCGATAGGAAAGGAGAAATATATCATCAACTTTTCACGGCATATCTGAAGCTTGGTCAACCGGAAAATGCCCTGAAAGCTGTAAAAACCGGATTTGAAAAAAATCCGAGTAATTTATCTTTGGTGATCGACTTGATCAATTACTATATGAATAGGAACCAGAACCAGGAAGCCCTTACATACATTGACCAGGCAATAGCCAAAGAACCGAAAAATGCGCAATTATATTTTGCAAAAGGCAAAATGTTGGACGAACTTGGTGAAAAAGAGAAAGCAATTGAAGCATACGACCAGGCAATTGCTGCCGATCCGACCAGGTACGATTCTTATTATAACAAAGGTGTTGTGTTTTACAATTCGGCTTTAAAACTGTATGACGATGCAAACAATGCAAGTAACGCCGAGTTTGATGCCAAGATGAAAATTGCCGATGAGGAATTTATGAAAGTGATTCCATTGATGGAAAAAGCGCTTGAATTAAATCCTGGCGACCATAACATCATGGATATCTTAAAAACGTTATATTATCGTTTAAAAACCAGATATCCCGAACTGGAAGCAAAATATAACGATATTGTTAAAAAATTGGAAGCAAAATAGTAATATTTAATTGTTTGAATTCTGGCGTAGTAACATACGCCAGAATTTACAAGTTGAAGGCCAGGTATCCTGATATGGAGCCAAAATACGATGACATTGTCAATAAATTGGAACAATGTAAATAACAGTTAAAAAGGGGGAAAACATACTTTTCCCCCTTTTAATTTTGAATCTTATTTAACATAATATAAATTATACGACAAATTTTATATCCATTTTTTTTGATTACAATTAAGTTAAATAAAAACAAACTTTTGGAATGAATTTTGTGCAGTTCATGTAAATATTAAAATAACAACCATCATGAAATGTCCATGCACTAACGTGCACCAACTGTAATGATAAAAAATCAAATTAAACAGATGAAATATATTATTGCAAGCTTCTGCTTTTTAGTGACTTCCTTGTATATATACGGCCAGGATCAATATAGTTACAGCGGATTCGAAGCTCCGGTAAGTGTGACACAATACGGCGGATACTACTATTTGTCAAATTCCGGCGAGAATTTCGGGCTGGATATAAAAGATGGCGACGGATATATATCACGTGTAAAAAGCGATGGTAGTCAGGAAGAAGTTACCATGAAATACATTACCGGATTGAATAACCCGCGAGGCATTTGTGCATTGCAGGGAACGCTTTATGTATGCGACGTCGACCGGTTGGTCGGGTTTGACTTGAAATCGAAAAAGCAAGTATTTGAACTAAGCTTTTCCGGAGAAAACACCTCCCAACTAACAAGTATTGTGTCGGCGAATGATAAAACAGTTTATATTTCGGCCACCGATATTGATGTTATTTTCGAAGTAGACTTGCCTGCAAAAAAATACAAAAAATGGATGGAAACGACTGCGCCTAGCGGATTATTGATTGACAAAGACCAGATGTATGTAAGTAGCTGGGGTACCGATAGCTTACCTAATGGAAAATTGGGTGTCATCGATATGAAAAAGAAAAATTATGTACCGCTATCCGATTATGAAGGTTATTTGTGGGGACTGGCGATCAGTGGTAAAAAGTTGTATTTCAGCGATTGGGTACAATTTAGTAAACGTGGCCTCATCAAATGGATCAATCTCGATACCAAGGAAGTCGGACAAGTAAACCTTACTTCGAAGGTGGGCGGTCCGGCCGATTTTATATATGATTCCCGTAACAACATATTCATTATTCCTGCTGTATTGGAAGGTTTGGTATTCGGTGCACTGGGATTCAAATAGGAGCCCCTCTCCTACTCTATCAAAATAAATAAGGCGCAGATAAACAATTATTTGCGCCTTATTATTTGATGATATTACTTGATTTATACTGTCTTTTCGCCAGTGGAATCATATATGGTAATGACAGCCGGAGCTGAGCCGCATTCGTTCAGAACGTCTCCAAGTTTTTGAAAATGTTCGGTAGCAAAATGGAAATCCACAGCAGCTTGGTCTTTCCATTGTTCAAAAACCAGAAACTTGGTCTTATCCTGTGGATCCTGATATAAGGTATAACTGATATTTCCTGCTTCAGCACGCGATTTTTCAACAATATCTTTCGATGCGGCTAAAAAAGCATCTACTTTATCTGGCTTAATAAATACCTGTGCTGCAATGAGTTTCTTTGTGTCAGCAGCTTTTGCACCACCTTCCTTACAACAAGCTTTTTCGTCGGCATGATCATGACCTTCGTGGTTGTGTGAGCACGAAGAAGCCGATTGGTTGTTTCCGCCACATGCAGCCATAGTAACGGCTGCACAAATAAGAATAACAAATTTTTTCATACTTACTTACTATTACATTTTAAAATTTTGTACAAAAGTAACACATTATTTAAAAATAAAATTTCCTTTTTATTTTTACCTTTGTACAAAATTGAAAAACACACCATGTCAAGCTCTTTCATCAACACAGTTATCGGGATTTTTATCCTTTGTTTTTCCATATTGCCCATAACATCATCGTCCGGTCAATCCAACGACCAGGGAAAAACACTTCGTCCACTCTTCGAACAATACGGGATTACCGTAAAAAGCCAGGGTTCACGTGGAACCTGTTCCATATTTGCGCTCGTTGGGTTGATTGAATTTGAAAGAGCCAATGTGTTGGGTGAAAAAGAACCGCTCTCGGTAGAATATCTCAATTGGGCTGCCAATCGTGTGGAAGGACAGGATGCCGACGGTTCGTTCTTCCATTTTGCTATTGACGGACTGTCGAAATACGGGATTTGCTCCGACGATTATATGCCCTATGCCACAAGATTCAGCACCAAGGCCGAACCATCGGAAGTCGCCAAAGATGATGCAAAATCCCGGCACCTCGGCAAGCAGGTTTGGATAAAAACCTGGGACCCGCACAATGGTGTCACCTCTGAACAATTACAGGCAATAAAGAACGAATTGAATGCCAACCATCCGGTAGCCATTGGTTTCCGTTGGCCGAAAGGCGAAGTGGAAAATAAATACTTAGAAGGCGGCGAACTTGCTGTTGTAAGGGAGGATCAGGTATTCGACGGTCACAGCGTACTCATTGTAGGCTACCAAAACGATACAAAAACACCCGGAGATGGTTATTTGATCTTTAAAAATTCGTACGGAGAAGCTTTCGGAGACAAGGGTTACGGACGTATTCCTTATGCATACGCTTTACTTTACGCCAATGATGCAATGGCGTTACATCTTCAATAATTTTCGGATTGAAGTTGTTCCCGCAGATGATCACAGAAATGAACAAATAAGCAATCAAATAAAAATCTGCGCAAATTTGCGTTATCAGCGGGAAAATAAGCTCAATTCAATCCCGATACAATAATGTCCTTAGTCCGATGCTGAAATAAAAAGCATTATTGGTCTTTTCTTCGCGGATGAACAAACGGTTCGAAATGGTTGCCTCGGCTTGCAAGTTCCACTTGGGAACCAACATCCGTGCCACTTTCAGTTCCTGATACGAAGTAACCGTCCGGACGCCTTGCAGGAGGTTGTTGCCATAATCCTTATCGCGTGTTGTATTGCTTTTATATATGTTGGCGCCAACGTTGGTATCTGTTGAATCAATCCCCTGCACAGCATACGTCATGGTAGCATGCGCCGACCAATTGGGAGCAAATGCCCAACGGGCAATGATAAGCCCTTCGCGCAGGTTTGCGCCCATCGGGTGGGCAAGTGCATCCACCAGATGCCCGTAATTTTGCAACGGATAGGTATGTGTATATGTATATGGACGTACCTGATTAAACTCTGCCTGGAACATTGCCGGACGGCGTTTACCTGCAAAATACCTTACCCCGGCCTGGAACGCATATTTATTAGCCCACCAGCCTTTCCCGGCTTTGAGTTCATCCAGCTTGAACTCGTCCAAAACAAACTGCCCGTACAGGTATGTCTCGCGCCAAAGCCTGAATTTTGCACCAAAGCCAAGGATCACATTGTCTGGCGAACCGAGGGAATATTCCACAGGACGAAAAAACACCACCGGATTCAGGTAATTGATATCAAAAGTGCGCTTGCTGATAGAATCAACTGCATCCCAGATAATGGCTTCAAATACATTTACATTGATGCTTGGCGTAATATCCCAACTCAGGGTATGCATCGACGAATATTTCTTGTAGCGGGTACTGAAATGTTCTGTTAGCTGGTAATCGCTCATACGTGTTGTCATAAACACATACTTGATATTCCAAACCTTGAATATCAATTGCAGGAACGGGTAGCTGTTTGCATTGTCCGATAAGAAAAGCGATCGGTAACCATCGCCCCAAAACTGACGGTCTTTGCCTGCACGGACAGTAATATATTTGATCGGTGTCCACGAAACACTGAAATTCAATGACTGGTAGAGGTAGAAATTGCTATTGTGCGACAGGTATCGGTCATAATGCGGCACCAATCCAGTGGAGTCAATATATACCTGTTCGTATTCGAAAAACTGTCGTTCTGTCAAAACATAATTAAAATCGACAGACAGGCTCTTGCCTAATGATACCCCGGCATGTACACCAGCTTCATAATGCTGCCTGAAAGGCGAACCGGCAGAGAATTGCAGGTTGACCAACGGGTAAATAAAATATTGAAAACCTTTACGATGCTTTGTTTGTATGGAATCGGACTCCATATCAATTAAGTTCCAGGGCTGTATTGAAGTATGCATATCAGGAGTAGCGTAAGCCTGGCGCATATAACGCCATTTCAATTCAGGGTGTAATCCTACCAATGATTGCGAACGAACAATTGTACAACAGGTAATAAGAGCCAGGATAACCGGGAGCGTTCCCACATACACCTTTTTCACGGCGTTTCAAGTTAAAGGATCAATCTACTCTTCCTTTCAACCGCCTTTTCTTCTTTATGATGATTCTTGCGTTTCTGTTTTGCAGTATCCGGAACAGGATTGGGATTAGTCTTCCGCACATGATATTCGAGATAGAAAGACAAAACGGTCGCAATACTGAGTATGATCACCATCATCCAAACAATACCCATGTTTTGCAGCAACAAGGCCAATATGATAAAACAAAAATTAGCAATCACAATAATCAATGTCGACCGTCCGTGGGAAAACCCCAATTTAAGCAAACAGTGATGGAGGTGGTTTTTGTCGGCTGAAAAAGGCGAACGTCCACGCGACATCCTGATCAGGAATACGCGCATGGTATCGTACAACGGAATAATCAAAACAGCAAACGAAACAGCCGGCGCCGCTTTGATGGAAAAAGCCGATGTAAAACCTATATTCTTTTCATTGAACAGGATCACCTGCACACTCATCAGCAACCCCAGGATCAACGAACCGGTATCGCCCATGAATATCTTATTCTTCCCACCAAAAACATTGAAACGGAAAAAAGCCAGCAATGCACCAAAAACTGTGGCTGAAATAAGGCTGTATTCGATGTTTCCGGAGATAAAAAACCAAGCCCCGAAAAAACCGGTAGTCAACATCCCGATAGACGCTGCAAGACCATCGATCCCGTCAATTAAATTGAAACTATTGACGATGACAATGATAGCGAATAATGTGAGTAACAGACTGGGAACAGTTGAAATATAATGCATCCCAAAAAAACCTTGTACACTGGAAAAATTCAAGCCTCCGGGAATAATCAGTATCAAGGCGGCGGCAATTTGTCCCATCAACTTCTTCATCGGGGCAATGACGAGTATATCATCCTTGATCCCGATAAAAAACATAATGATACACGCCACCAAAATATATTGTAACGAAGGTAGAAGGCTATAATTGATAAACGAACCGCCTGCTATGGTAATCCCTGCAAATATAGCTACGCCCCCTAATGTCGGAACCTGCTGGACATGACTTTTTCTCCGGCTGGGTTCGTCAAAAAGTTTCTTCTCCCGCGCAACGCTGATGATGGAGGGTATTGACAAGTATGTAACCAGAAAGGATACAATAAATGTCAATAATAACACTATTTCAGGGGGCAAGTTCATCATGTGTATTTAACAACAAAAGTATATGATCGGTTGCAGCCAATCATTAAAAAATCAGGCCTTCGAATAAAAACGTACCCAATCGACTTCCAGTTTCACAGGGCTTAACTGATTAGGAGTATTACTTTCCATCCCCGAACCAAAGACAAGATACATCGGCTCGTTAGGAACTCCCTGGTGCGAGGTTTTGAATACCACGCCATTAATCGACCACACCATCTGTTTCGGAGTCCATTCCAGCGAAAAAATATAGCTTTTCCCGGTAAATGCGCCGGTAATATCAGTACTATCCTTATGGATACCACTGTTGATATCGTTTACATTACCCCAATAATTTCCCAAATGAAATTTTCCGTCCGAATATTTGAATACATTTACTTGCGGTAACATGCGTTCGCCGGATAACCAGAGGGCATGATAGGCATTTCCCTTGGGAACCTTCACCTTTGCCTCCACTTTTCCGTATTGATGACGGAAAGAATTTCCGGTATTGACAAGCCCCGAAGTATACGAAAAGTCGTGGGGAACAAATCCTATGGCAGGATTCCAAATCATACCTTTTACCGATTCCCTTTGTGTAAGGATTGTCAGCTTGGAACCTGAAACCCCGATATTTTTACCATTGGTGATGTAATGCTGGTCGCCCAACAACGAATAACTGTCTTTCAAGAGTTTGTCACCCCAATAGTAACGGGTCAACCATTTCTTTAGATCAATCTTATCTCCTTCAAAATGGTCTTCGAATTCCAGTTTCCAGGATTTTATAGCATTAAACTTAGCTTCCTGACTTTTAGATTTGAAATATGCCACCAATGTCGGTGACTTTTTCAACTGTTCCAGTTCGCTCTTTAAAGCTTCGATCTCTACCTGGTCTGCACTGGGATTATTTTCCTTTTCTTCAAATTCGGGTGAATTCAAATACTTGTTCAGGTATTCAAATCTTGCCAGCTCTTTCGATTGTGAATATTCCACAAAATCATGGTATTCTTTCACCAATGCATCATGTTGCTTTTCTATTTTTCCCGTATTGGGAAAAAACCCCAATTTCAGTTTGATTCCTAATAAGCTCATTCTTTACTTTGAGTTGATTTTGAAAAATGCAAAATTAGCCATAAAACTGGATATTTGAAGTTTTTAGCTATAATTTTTTGTTTTTTGTGAAAAATATTCAATTATTTCTTTTTCGACCCCTCTCCTACCCTTGCGATTGCTTCATTTATAAGATTGGCATACAATTCTTTAACAGATGTATTATCCATTGCTTCCACTTGCTTGGGAACGATGCTGGCCGCACTCATGCCCGGCACAGTATTCACTTCGAGAAAATAAAGCTGGCCATCACGCAGGATGTAATCGATGCGAACAATGCCCTGACAATTTAAAAGCTTATATATAGCTGTCGATAAGGTCTCACAGTCGGCCCGCAATGATTCACTAATCCTTGCCGGCGTTATCTCGTCGGACATGCCTGCCTGATACTTGGCCTCTACATCAAAAAACTCTTTTTTACTAACGATTTCAGTAATAGGGAAAACGATGATCTGTTCCCCTAGTTTCACTAATCCACAGGTAACTTCTGTTCCTTGAATAAACTCCTCAACCAGTACTTCCTGGGCGTCTTCGGCAAAGGCCATCTCTAACGCCGGGACTAACTCCTCACAGGTCTTTATCTTGGAAACCCCGAAGCTTGAACCGCCATTATTAGGTTTGATGAAACATGGTAATCCTAATATAGCACAAAGTTCTTGGGCATCAATCTTGTCGCCTTTGCGTATCAATTTCCCTTTCGGGAAAAGAATACCCAAAGAATTCAGGTAAGTTTTACAGGCATGCTTGTTAAAAGTCAGCGATGAAGCCAATACACCACATGTAGTATAAGGTACGCGCATTAACTCGAAATAAGCCTGCAAACGGCCGTCTTCGCCGGGTGTACCATGTATCATAGGTACAACACAATCGAAATGAATACGACTGCTACCGATGGTTAACGTGAAATCGTTCTTGTCGATCTCTATCGAACGACCGTCAGCTTGTGTGTATGTCCAGGAAACACCTGTAACCCTGATCGGGTACACATCATATAAAGTATCGTCGAGAAGACGCAACATTTGATCGGCACTTTGTACTGATATGACTGCTTCGGCCGAATCGCCGCCTAAAAACAAGGCTATATTTTTCTTCATGTATTCCTATCCGTTTATGGTCGCAAAAATACAAAAAAACTGATACCGTCAAGAAAAATCATTGGACAATGTCATCATGCGCATTTTTATCTTCAATTTTTTCCGAGAAGCTGAAAATCAGATGATCATGTCAATATTGAAGCTACTTTTTTGTTCAATTTTTGCACCATACATAGTATAAATCAATTTGATATGAACATGCACAATTTCAACAAAAAACTTTGTAAACACACAATTTACATGTGTATATTCATTGTGTGTTTCCGTGCTGTATCATCTAAAACCGAAACCGATTCTCACACCCGTAAGGAAAACAAGCCCCCTGCGCCCATATGAAATCATGGTTTCGTCGAACTCGTAACCACTTTTATTATAAAAGCTATAACGATAGGCAACCCCAATAAACATATCCAATAGAAAGGCCCTTCGCTTGGGAAACTGATAACCAAAATATGTATTAATACCTATCCTGTCGATATTCTGATCGTGATAACAAAGCCTGTATTCGTGATAATCAAGACCGTCTTCAACATAGTCGTACCATTCGCGTCCCCAATATTCAATATCGAACTTTGCATACGACAAACCGCCTGCCACATAAAACGAACGTTGCGGATTCACAAACCGTTTATAGTTTATATCTAAACCACCACCTTTCAATTGGGTAAGAGGTTCGCGTATATCAAGATGATAATCCCATTCATAATAATACTTATCCCCACTGTAATAATAATCCGGATTGTCCTTGCTACCTCCATAGATAGAATAATACCCGGTCGGGCCGAATTGCAACCATCCGGGGCCATCTCCTAAACGCACTTCAAAATCGAATCGCAAACCCCAATTAAACAATTGTACAGGTTGTATCGCAATGGTATACTTTTTCTGGTGTCTCAAATATAAATCCGAGGATGAGACCTCTTCCTGACTTTGAGCGTTTGCACCGGCAGCAATACATATAGCCAACAACGATAAATATACATGTTTTTTCATCGGCCTAATTTTTTACTTCCAATTTGCTGACAAATTTCAAATTTTCGCCCGTATAATCGAACTGGAACAGGCCTTCTTTCGCTACCAGAATCAATAATCCGTCCAACGGGATCACATCGTAGGATGAGCGGATATCAACCTCATCAATATCTCCAAGGTCATCTATCTGTCTTATATTCAATGGATCGGAAACATTAAACACTTTTAAGCCCTTGTCGCATACAAATAATTTATTTCCGTCAATTCCCAACCCTGTGGGGCCATTCAATTGTACCGTCTTTTTCAGTACCGGAGACAACGGCTTACTGATGTCGTAGATATCCAGGACATTATTGGGATTTCGCCCACAACTGCTGGAATTGGTATTCAGTGTTACATAAGCATAATCGCCTTGCGCCACTACCGGGTCGCAACTCCGGATATGACGAACTTCGGATAAACGTGTGGGAAATTTCGGAGCGGTGATGTCATATACATACATGCCACTGCGCGAACCAATGAACAGCAAGGTATCCATAGGAAAAATGGTCTCGATATCGAAACCGACACGTATCGCCCTTTCGGGAGTGTATTTCGGATTGGCCGGCTCGGAAATACTGAATAATTTCAAGGTATCCGTGGAAACGGTGTATAAAATGTCACCCTTGATGGCAAAACGCGCCATGGAACCGCCTTTTCCTTCGGAAGAACCTCCTGCATCGGAACCTGAATCCGCACACGATGCCGCAAAGATTATGATTGAAAGGATAAAAAGTATGTTTTTCATGTCGTTCTGTAGTTAACGGTTAATTCTTTTTCCATTCAACAAGGACATACCCTTCCGGACGTTCATCATAGGTGAAATAAAAGAAATCCTCTGGCGGTATTGGTTCGGGAAATACATTCCGGATACGTTTGTTTACCGTCTTGGTATCCAGGTCGAAACTCACCAGATCAACAGCATTGTCGAGATACAGGATGTTGCCTTTAACCGCCATATCAATGCATCCGGGAACAAAGATAAAGCCTTCGTTGACAGGATTCGCAGAATCGGTGTTGTTGATCACATGAACGCCTTTATAACGTTCATTCACATAAATGTAGGGAGTGCGGTAATAAATTTTACCAATCTGTTTCATTTCACGGCCTTCGGATTTATATACCACGGAACGTTCCAACGACTCGCGACTCATGAATATCGGCGTATATGTCCCGCCAATATCCGACACAAAGGCTGTTCCCGTTAAGAATACAAGAGTTAATAATGGAAAGATTTTTTTCATGGTGTGCATATTAATTTATAATATGATGCACCAAATGTACAAACGTTGCGTGTGGTGGGATATTTTTTTAAAACGGGAACAACAATGGCAAAACAAACACCATCACAATCCCGAAAAGTATCTGCAACGGCAGACCCACTTTCACATAATCCATGAATGTATAACGCCCGGCAGACATTACTAATGCATTGGGCGGTGTGGAAAAAGGACTGGCAAAACACATGCTGGCAGCCACCGTTACAGCAAACAGGAACGGATACGGACTTACCCCTATTTCAATAGCCGAATGCAGGGCTATAGGAGCAAACAACACTGCTGTGGCGGTATTACTGATAAACAACGTCAATAATGAAGTAGCAAAGTAAATACCGGCCATCAATGCCAACGGTCCATACGAACCCAACCCATTCACCAATGTGTTTGATACAAGCGCGGCCATTCCTGTTTTTTCCAATGCCAGCGACATTGGCAACATCCCACCGATGAGTACAATACTTTGCCAGTTAATCGTTTTATAAGCTTCTTCCACATTACGAAAACAACCGGTGAGCACTACCAGTACAGCAGCAGCCAGCACGGCCGTTACTGCCGGAACGATGTCGAATACCATTGCCAAAATCATCAGGACCATGATCACAGCAGCCAATGGCGCTTTATGGTCAAGCGTTACCTTGGAGGCTTCGGCCAACGGTTGTCCCACAACCACCCACTCCGATGTTTCTCCGGTAAGGCGTGCTATATCGCTCCACTCGCCTTGCACCAGCAGCACATCGCCTGAATGCATTTTTTCGTCCTTCAAATCCTGTAAAATGTATTCTTTGCCTCGTTGTATCCCCAGGATATTGATCTTGTATTTTTCGCGGAATCCGGAATTACGCACTGGTTGCCCCACCAATGACGAATTGGACAAGAGCACCACTTCGGCAATCCCGATCTCGTCGAAACGTAGCTTACCCGAAAACTCAGGCGCAATGCCCTCTTCCTCAGTCTGATGCATGTCTGCCAGTTCCAGTTGATTTTCGGCGGCAAACGTCCTTACCCGTTCGAAAGTACCCGACACGTAAAGAATATCATTCTCTATGATGACAGTTTCGGGCCCTGCAAGTTTCTGGTTGATGGTTTTCATAAACGGCTTGGACGAATTGGCACGTCGCCTGATTTCTAATACATTGACATTGTATTTCTGTGGGATGCCCAATTCCTGTAGTTTCTTGCCAATCAACGATGATCCGGTGTTGGCGCGGACACGGAAAAGATTCTGCGAAAGCTGGTATTCGTTAGCCAAATCTTTGAGTGACTTGCCTTTTTGCCTGTCGTTATCGCCATTTTCATTACTTTTCGTAAGAAAAATCTTACTTAACGGGCCGAGCGCTAATGTTCCCAAAGCAACGCAGATTAACCCTACCGGCAGGAAAGTAAAAAATGACAATCCTTCGAAACCGCCATCAATCAATGTCTCATTAATAACTAAGTTGGGCGGAGTACCTATCAGCGTCATCATGCCGCCCATACTGCTGGCAAAAGCCAGAGGCATCAGGAAACGGCTCGGACTGACATTTGCCGCCATTGCAAGACTCACCACAATAGGCATCATCAATGCAACCGTCCCGGTATTGCTTACAAATCCGCCAATAGCTGAAGTAACTAACATTACTAACACAAATAGTTTCGTTTGGCTATTTCCCGCCAAAGTCATGATCCTGCCGCTGACCATTTTAGCAAGACCTGTCTGAAAAATAGCCCCTCCGACCACAAACAATCCTACCATCATGATGACAATGGAACTGGAAAATCCCGAAAGCGCCTCGCTTGGTGTCAGTATTTCGAACACCATCAACACGATGAGGGCACACAAGGCAACCAGATCAGAACGTATTTTTCCGGTAACGAAAAAGAAAACAGCAACTACAAGTACAATGAGTGTGATCAGCATGGTCGATTTTTAAGGTTTATTTGAATATTCCGATTTGTCGACCCCGAAAATATTCGATACAACTGTAAAGAATATAACAAGCGGCTCCTTCATCCAGATTACCGACCAACGGGATATTATCGGGTATTAATTCCAAAATACCGGCAGTAGGATTAAGCAAGTAAACAATGGCAACGATACCTGACAGACCGACAAGAAATTTTTTCATCCAGATTTGACTTCGGTTTTAATATTTCTGGAATCAAAGGTAAAAATTTTCCTTTTAACCCATCAATTTTGTAGAAAAAAAAAGAAGATCGCAGGACACATAAGACACGTAAGACCGTAGAAAAAATTTTACGATCTTACACGTCTTACATGTCTTACGATCTTACGGTCTCTTTTATAACGGTTTTCCTCCGATTACGCCAAACTTCGACTACCATCGGAAGCAGGGATATGAAAATGATCGCTATGACCAATATTTTCAGGTTCTTTTGGACAAATTCCAATCCTCCGAAAAAATATCCCAGGTAAGTGAATAATATCCCCCAAGCGATACCCCCGACGACGTTGAATAATGCAAAATGACGGTAGGTCATCCGTCCCATGCCGGCGACAAAAGGAGCAAAAGTGCGTACGATTGGTACAAAACGTGCCAATATAATGGTTTTTCCACCATGTTTTTCGTAAAACGCATGTGTCTTGTCCAGATAACTCTTACGGAATATTTTTGAATTGGGATTACTGAATAGTTTCTTGCCAAATAATTGGCCAATGGTATAATTCACGGCATCGCCCAATATGGCCGCGCCGATCAGTAGTATCGCCATCAGGTGGACATTCAGGTTGTTGGTAGGCAACGATGCCAGCGCTCCCGCTACGAACAACAACGAGTCGCCCGGCAGGAAAGGTGTCACTACCAAGCCCGTTTCGCAAAAAACAATCAAAAACAAGATAGCATATACCCACACACCATACTGTGCCACCAACTCTGCCAAATGAACATCCAAATGCAGAAAAAGGTCAAGAAAATAATTCAAATACTCCATTTACAATTTTTTAATTTTTAACTTCCGGTTATTATCTTGTTTAACCGGATGAATAGGTTTTATTAATGATTTTAATTTTTCACCGGACAATTCGTGCCGTACAACTTCAAATCCCCTGACCGAATAATCGATACGATAATCCGCTGAATACGATTGTTGCATCACACATCCTTTTCAAGTTCTTTTTGATTTTTGCCGGTATCATCATTTGCCAAATCTGATTTTATATTCGATGAGGCTTTTTTGAACTCTTTCATTCCCTGGCCGAGGCCTTTCATTAATTCGGGTATTTTTCTACCGCCAAACAACAGGAGAAGCGCCAATACAATAAGGACAATTTCCCAAGGTCCAAGTGCGCCTAACAATACTAACAGGTTCATATATTGATTATTGATTATTATAACTTTTCGATCATTGGTATTACTGTAATATATATACCGGTAATGATCGCCGTAGTGATTACTCCCGAAATATTAGCGCCAATAGCCTCAGGAAGGATCAGTGCCGAGGGATTATCTTTACTCACTATCTTTTGTGCTACTTTAGCTGTGGTTGGTACACAGCTCACGCCGGCAATACCAATCACCGGGTTGAAATTACCCTTGGTGATGAAATACATGATATATCCGCCGATAATGCCGCCGATACCAGACAGGAACAATGCTACAATACCCAATATAAGTAAAACCAATATTCTGGGATCGAGCAACAAATGTGCTTCGCAAAGGACACCCAACAAGATACCCAGCATGAATGTGGAACCATAAAGCAATGGCCCGCTAATGAAATCGATCAAGTGCTGCAAACCCGATTCACGGACAGCCACCCCGATGAACAATGAGAAAAACAAAGGCGCTGCTACCGGGAACAGAAGGCAAAGCACAGTACACATAATTACCGCAAAGGTAAGTTTGGTAGCCGGGCTGAACCGTTTTGGCTTTTTGGGGCGTTCCATCTTGATACTCCGGAATCTTTTTGGCACCAACAACTTAATCAGGTAAGGATAACCGCCGTAGGTTAATCCGAGATATAAATATGCCACTACCGTAATAGGGACAAATAAACTTTTTGATAAGGAAAGCGAAGTAAAAAGCACCATCGGCCCATCAGCGCCGCCAACCATAGCGATCGAAGCGCTGTCACGCAGGCTCAATCCCATAGCGTGGGCAATAGGTATCGTCATAAACGTACCCAACTCGGCACACAATGCAATAAACATACAAACCACAGGACGTTGCAGCAAATAGCCTACATCCAGTAAGACTCCAATGCCCATAAAAATAAAACACGCAATCAAACCGTTACTGAACATCAACGTATACACAGGTTGCAGGAAGTCTATCTGCATTAAATCCATCAATGCGTCGGGTTCGCTGATCATCGGATCGACAAACAGGTTACCCTGGCTGCCGTCGGGCATGAACAACACACCTGCATTAATTGCTGCCATGCCTAACCCCATAGGAATCATGACTAATGGTTCCAATACTCCTTTACGACCAAGGTATACCAACAATATTCCTAAAATGATCAGCCCGATACGAGCAACTAAAATTACCGTATCCGAGGCCAGTAATGTTGATATACCTTGGAAAAGCTTCCCAATATCAATTGTTTCCATAATAAAAATCGATCAATCTGTTATCCTTTCCTTTATTACCGTAATAAAAGTTGATTAGCTCGTTTTCCGAATGACCTACCGACATCTGTTCCCACACCTTCGACCGACGGGCATGATTAATATGATACAAACGGCGGCGTGCCGCAATGTCGTGTGACAATGATCCGGTCTCTGCATAATACAGGATACCGGATATAAGCCGGATTAAGTAGGATACGGCAAGTCCTATGGCAAAAGTGGCAACCATCATCAGGATGGTGCTTATAATAATTTTCGACATGATATTTAAAATTGAAACATACTTGCTGAGCCCGTAACGATACAAGGCATACAACAATGATTGATATGAATATGTTGAAATAAAACACAAAGACCAATGACGGTATCGTCATCAGTATCCCCCGGTAGTTGCGGGATCAAATATTCAAGCGTCTCAATTTACTGAGGTCGTTATGATAATCTGTTAGTGATTCTGTATAAAATATATAATTCTCGACAGAATATTCGATTCTGAGGTTTTCCTTGACAGGAAGCTTGTACTTGAAATGCTTTTCGTAAGTTTTTACATTGTCAGGACTGGAACCCTTGATTGTTGCAACAGAAAAATTAAAATCTGTTTCACAAAGGATTGCCTGATGGCTATTATTTACATCGGAAGTGCTGCAAATCACTGTCTCATAATTCATCAATGCCGTACTGTTCACTCCCGCAGGCTTTACAAAGGCCAGCGCGGCGAAACAGGCAATGATGACAACAGACGATATATATTTGTTTTTCACGATGAAAAATTTTACTCAAGCCCCGCAAAAGTAATACCAAAAAAGTTGATTTTCACTTTTTAATGAAAATGTTTTTATGGATATACCGAATCTCTTCAAACATCTTCATTTGCGGAACCTTTATCCTTATACGTGTATGATACTTTTTGGTTGCGATTTTGTTTGATCGTTTCCCTCTAATTTTTCTGTAAGTTTTGAGAGAAAATATGTACTTTTGTATACATAAATACCACACCATATTATTCAAAAACCATGATCAAACGTTTTGTTCTCCTATCACTCGTCATTTTAACGGCCTTTTCCCTGCCTCCGAAACAATTGGAGTGGGTAGCCATAGGCGACTCCATTACCTATCTGAATGACCACCCGGACGAGACCGGGAATCGTGTAAAAAAAGGTTATATGACAATGGTCACCGAACAATTACCACACATTAAATACATTAACAAAGGGTATAATGGTTGGACTTCGGGTGGAATTGCCGATAAGATCAATGAATTAGAGATGCCCCGGGCCGATATATATACTGTTTTCCTGGGAACCAACGACTGGTGGCAGGGCCGGCCGATCGGAACCATGGACGATTATACCGGAGCTACAGGAAGTAAAACCATTTACGGTGCATTCCATATCATCGTTGATAAGTTGCAAAGCCTGAACAGCCAGGCAAAGATTATCCTGATGACACCATTGCAGCGTGGCGACTTTGTATACGTTGGTAACCACAAGAACAATGCTTACGGCTCATACCGCGACAAAAACGGACAAACCCTTGAGGCGGTGGCTGAAGCTATTAAAGCGATTGGTAAACACGAAGGAATTACAGTTGTCGACCTATACCACAAAAGCGGGATTATCCAGAAGAACATGGTAAAATTCAAGCGGCTGAAGGACTCTTCAACGGGAGAATATCGCGATTACAAGTATCCCCAGTTCATTGATGTTCCGTTTAACCCGGCCACCGATGTTTATCCTTACCCTGTGGAAGCAATTAATATGACATATGATGGCCTCCATCCTTCCGATAAAGGAAACGCCTCTATCGCCAAAATGCTGGTAAAGCAGATGAAGAAATTGTAAATTAAATAGTGACGAGTTACAAGTGATAGGTGGAAAAAATCTTTTTTTCAAAATACCCCATTTGTGGGGTATCAAATCCCTATTTTAATGTGTACTTTTGCTACGACAAATAGAAACCTTAATATTATAAACTGTACCATGAAAAATTTAAGATCCAAATTCCTTCTGTTGGCGGTGATTGTTGCTGGCATCCTGTTCGTTACTTCGTGTGGGAAAAACTCTACCGACAAGTTGTCGGTAACACCCGGCGAACTTATCTTTTCGGCAGATGAAACCCAGGCAAAAACCATAGATATCAATACCAATGCGTTTGCTTGGGATGCCGACAGATCGGACAGTTGGGTACAATTCAGCAAATCGGGTAGCACGCTTTCCGTTTCGGTTGAAAAGTATACCAACACCAACAGCCCCCGTACCGCTTCCATCACCATCAGGGCTGGCAGCGCCGATCCCGTTACGATTCAGATCACCCAGAACGCCAAAGAGGAAAATGATCTTTCTGTTAATCCGACCTCACTCTTCTACGAAGCGAACGAAACCGGAGACAAAATCGTATCCATTACAACCAACGCCGAAAGCTGGGATGCCAATACCATCGCTACATGGTTGCACCTCACCAAAGAGGGCAATACGCTTAAAATTACAGTACCGGCAGCAAATACAAGCGCCTCGGAACTCATTGCCGACATTATCATCACGGCTGGCAATGCCATCAAAACATTGCAGGTGAAACAGGCATCGCCAATGGGCACTATAGTGACAGGAGAATATTATGGAGATTTAGTCGATACTGGCACAGCTTTCTTTACTCTGGATATTTATAATGCCACTGATGACAATACGGGTTTCATGATTATGGGCTTTTGTGATTTACCTTCTAATTTTGCTAATTTTAAATTGACTTCGGGAACCTATTCTTTAGCATCAACCGGGGCAACAAAAACGTTTTTTCCTGGTAAGGAATTAGACGATGAACTTTTCGGAACTCTTGTTTATGACATTACAAATGAAAAGCTGACATTGGTTACCGGAGGCACTTTTACTGTTGAAATGTCGGGTGATAATTACACCATTACTACCAACTTTACGGGTGAAGATTATGCTACAGGGACGGTTGTCAATAACATCCGTTTGAAATATACCGGGACTATTGCTTTTGAAGATCGTTCCGGAGATCAAGAAGGTTCTGGCGATTTGGCTTTCGAAGATATTGTGAAAAGCACATATACAGCAACTGGTACACCCAGTTTTTGGTCTGAAGCTGGTCCAAAAACATGGACAGGTCAAGTTCTTCCTCAAACCGATGAATACGGACAATATTACTCAATTACCAATTGGGGAGGTGTATCTGGTGCGGTTTATTGTGATTTCATCGATGGAAAAATCTTTATTGATGGCACAACCAAACTTGCTGAAAGTTCAGATAAAACCGTGGAAGGTTATTTCCGGGCTATTGTTATTAACGAAACAGCAAAAACTTGGGAAGCCATAGAAAATTACGAAGTTAAATATGACAAAACGACCAAGACATTGGATTTTAGCGGCACCTATAAAGACTTACCTGTATTAGTGGGTGTAATTGCCAAAAATAAAAGTACAAATGCTCTCGCAGGCTCATATACCGACTTATATGCTAATGCCAAACTTAAATTAACTGCCAGCGGTTCGATGCAACAACTGAGCGGCGATGTATTTTTCAAAAATAATATAAAATTATCCGGTATTGAATTCGTTCCTTTTGAAAATCTGAAAGGTTACAAAATGATTGATAAGCAGCCAAAAACAACAAAAAGTCCGGCAAAGATGATCAATAAAAGTAAAATCTTACAAAAAATACAAATCAAGTAATGCCATGTCGACCAGGATAAAAATATTGTCACTGGTTGCCATTACGGTACTTACCTTGTCCGGATGCTGGGACAAGGAGCCGGGTTCATTTACCGGGACAACGCATCCGGACAAGGGAGGTATCATCCTGACAGCGGACTGGTCGAATGCTGGTACCACTATTCCGACTACATACCATGCAAGTATCATATCCACAACGGGGAATATTGAAAACTTTCCCGGCCTGAGCGGCACAACCAACACCCTTGTGGTGGAACCCGGCCAAGCTATGGCGTATGTTTATAACGATGCGGAAAATATCACTGTGTCCGGGAAAAAGGTGACAGTAACCGCTGTCGGCGTCAATGTTGCTGCCATCCCGGGCAGGTTCTTCTGTTTTGCAGGTAAAATCAGTACCGAGCGCGACCGGGATGTTGCTTTAACAGCCTTGATGAACCAGCAGACTAAGGAACTGGGGATCACCCTGGCCATCAAACCCGCATCGATGATACATAAAGTAAGGTCGATCAACGCTACGCTACATGGAGTGGCTTCCGAACTGGATATGCAAACGAATGTGTTATCGGCGCCTTCCGCAGTCGCCGCCACGTTTTCCAAAGACCCATTCCTTGCAACTGCCACCTTAAACATGCTGGGTATTGTGTCATCAACGAAACAGAATTTGGACTTAGACGTGGAATTGATTGATGGGAATATTGTGACTGTGTCAAGCGACTTGTCTTCGCTGATGGCCGGATTCAACAGTTTAAAAAACACATCCTTGTCGCTGAATTCAGATTTGATCATATCGGACGATGAAACCGGCCCGGTAACCGTCGGCTCATGGAATACCGGTACGAAGAACGGTTATCTTTCCGTATCGCCTTTCGACATCAATTTTTCTTGCGCTCCATCCACCGAAATTATCACCATTACTACCGATCAGCCATCGTGGGTGTATAGTGTCGCACAAACCGGTAACTGGCTTACAGTCACTAAGACAAGCAATGGATTGGATATTTCTGCTACCGGAAATACCGGCAAGGAACGCCAGGCCACCATTCACATTTCAGCGGCAGACCTGAGCGAGAAATTGACGATTACCCAGGAGGTATTTGACAATTTGGAAAACTATTACACCGACAGGGAGGTGGTCAAGATCCAAAACGCCACAACCGGAAAAGGCGTCAACATCGTTCTGATGGGCGACGGATATACGATAGAGGACATGCACAAAGGCACCGGAAAATATGAGCAGGACATGCGTACGGCTGCCGGGTATTTCTTCTCTGTTTATCCGCTTACCATATACAGGGATTACTTTAATGTGTACATGGTAGCGGCTGTGTCTGAACAGGCTGGTATCAGCGTCGCTTCGCCCCTCAAGACGGTCGATACAAAACTCGGCTCCAAATGGGATGGCGGCAAATCCACCCGCATTGAGTGTAATGATAATGCTGTTTTCAAGTACCTGACCGCCATCACCGAATTAACATCGGTCAAAAGGGAAGACATAACAATCATCGTGCCCATTAATGCCAACATATATGCCGGAACCTGCTGGATGTATTACCCAACCATTATTTCCAATTACGCTTCCGGGGCTTCCATTTGCCTGTGCCCGGCAGGCGACGTGTTCAGGGAAGTTATTGTCCACGAATCCGCCGGACATGGGTTTGCCAAACTACGGGACGAATATATTTACCAGGAAAAAGGTACGATTCCTGATGATGATAAAACATCTATCAACACATGGAAGAAATACGGCTGGTTTGAGAATGTAGATTTTTACAGCAATATTACCCAAACCTCCTGGAGCGGCTTTGCCAATGTGCCGAAATACAATATGGTCGGTACTTTTGAAGGCGCATCGGAATATGGGAAAGGAATCTGGCGGCCTGAGAACAACAGTTGCATGAACGATAATGTATTCTATTTCAACGCTCCGAGTCGTTGGGCACAAGTCAGGCGTATCAAGCAACTGGCAGGGATCAGTTATACCTTCGTCCAGTTCCTCCAGGATGATGTTGTTCCGCCTTATCCCGGCAATATGCGGACTGCAAGTACGGAAAAGACATTTGTTCCTTTTGCTCCGCCCGTTATTAAAGAAAAAACACCTGATTGAACGATATTATCTTTCAGGGTATACAAAATATATTCAGCATCACCGTATATCCAACAGTTGTTGTTTTGGACCAAGTAGACACAATGTTTTTTTGCGGTGATATGGAAAAAGCATTTTCATTTGTAGATCATGAATTGAAAAAGAAGCGACCTGAATGAATTTCGTCAGCAAACAGCTTGGCGTCAAATCAGGCAGTGAGTTTTTCTCCATCTAAAAACTATCAACTTCTGTCTACAAAACACGGTGCTTTTGTCTAAAAACTCGAGAGAGCATCTATTTGTCATGTTCATTTGCAGAAACTTTAATATCGTAAAAAAATGCACACGACAAAAATCATTGCTAAGACATTCGGATGCGTCCTTTGTTTTTTAATCGCATCCCTGCAATTACCAGCCCAAACCTCAACCGGTCAATTAACGGGCACCATACGAGGAGTTGTAACCGATTATGCATCAACTGCTCCGCTGCCTTATGTAACCATCGGTTTGGTGGATATGCCCGGA
>JAVBSH010000272.1:0-19009 GCA_031547085.1 Bacteroidales bacterium | reverse complement strand
ATTGCATACCTGTTACTCACCCGTGCGCCGGTCGCCACCAAGTATTGCTACCCGTGCTGCCCCTCGACTTGCATGTGTTAAGCCTGCCGCTAGCGTTCATCCTGAGCCAGGATCAAACTCTTCTTTGTAAAAAGTTTTTTTAATATTTCTAATCTCTTAGATAATCCTGACCCGAATTGACAAGTACATTTTTTTCCCTGTACTACTTTGTCTTCCAATATGTCTCAAAGAACTATTTGTCTGTCTTGTTCCCAACCCCTGACCAGTGTCAGATTTTGGAGGCGCAAAGATACTGCTTTTTTTGTTTCCGCAAACTTTTTTGGAAAAATTTTTGAAGATTTTTTGGTGCTCTTCAATTTTATCGATCCAAACGTTTACGACCTTATCTCTTCACCCTTTCAAAGAACTGCTTTGTTTTTCAAAAGCGGGTGCAAAGGTAAGGAGGTTTTTGATACTACCAAAACTTTTTGCGAATTTTTTTTGATTTTTTTTGTTATCGCTTCACCAAAAGGCTCCAGCTCACTGCTATAGCCTCGCTAACGCAGGCCTGACCTTTGATTACTCAAAACAAATCAATGTATCTTACACCAGAATTTCAAACTACTTTCTGTTACCCCATTTTTGAAGGGAACAGGCTACAAAGATACGGCGAGTTTTTGGATTGGCCAAAAGTTTTTTCCAAAAAATATGGCGGAACACGGATGACACTGATTTTGACAGATTAAGACGGATCTTTTTATCGAAAATTCGTATCCTCTGTACTTTTGGTAAGGCGCATAGGTTTGATCCGTGAAAATCCGTTTGATCTGTGTTCTATTCGCTCCTGAGCGCTTCTACAGGTTGCATCCTCGCGGCCAACCGTGCAGGATAGCGTGTACTTAGTATGATCATTGTCAGCAATAATAGCAAGGCAATACCCAAATCGGCCAATACGCGCCACACAGTGACAGGGAAATATTCCACATTCAGCAATTCGGCATACGCTATGTTAATACATACCAGTGCAGCCGGGATAAAAGCCAGCAATACCAAGCATATTACTTCCAGCGTTACATTGGCGTTGATGCCGCGAGGCGTGTCGCCCAAAGCCATTTTCAAGCCTATTTCGGAGCGACGCATCAATACCCGTTTCCAGAAGATACCACCAATGCCTAAAAAGATGGTGAGCAACAGGAACCCAGTTACTACGCTGTATATGGCGATCTGGTTGGTGACTTTGCGATTGGTTTGTTGCCGGAGCATCTCGGCCGATTCGAGCGGTAGTATCCCAAATTCGGCAGTACGGGTATGCTTTATGATCTCTTCCCCGAACCTTTCTGGAAAGTTCTTCATGCCTAGCCTGACACGTATAGCCATTCGCGGAAATCCCCAAAAGAACTTGTCTAAGCGGCTGGGTGTATACCTGATGAATTCCGGTGGCTGGAAATCCGCAAATTTTATCGGACGTACAACTCCGATGATTTCAGGGATGGTAGCCCCGTTAACTTCACCAAAACGCTTTGTTGGTCCTTCCTTGTGCAGAAATGCGTCGGCAACATTGGAGGTGATCACCATGACCCCGGCCTCCCGTTCAACTTCTTCTTTTGTAAACCAGCGTCCAGACACCAATTCCAAGCCTACTGTTTGGAGATACTTGTCCGTGACGTCTTCGTAAATTACCTTTATATGTCGTGTACTGTCGACGTCAAATGAACGGGAAGACCATGATTTGACAAAGAATGGAAAATTTTTCAACTTGGTTGCACATTCCACGCCGGGTATCGCTTCCACTAATTGCTCTACTTGTGCAAAGTATGTTTTCCTATCGGCCTCGATAGTCGCGTCTTTATAGTCGCGACGTACCAAACGCAACTGCCATACGTTGTCGACGTTCATACCCGGAGATGCTACATACAAACGGACATGAACTGCAATGAAATCAATGGCAAAGAACAATACAACAAATATGATGATCAATTCCATCCATGTTAATGCATTTTGACGGCGCTGGTTCCAGATAATTTTTAAAATATGTGTGATCATTTTGTTCTTTTTGAATAGGTTACTCTTCTTTGAGGTCACTGATTACCGGCGATTTTACCAAATGATAAACAGGGATTGCAGATGATAATAATCCGAATACGATAACGATCAGTATGGCTATACCTACAAGTCCTGGAGTAAATGTTACCTCCATCCATTGTATGATAGTTTCATAATTTGCAACAAATATCTGTGTATTAAAATATTGTACAATACCATATCCCATAAAAGTTCCTAAAATTCCACCTAATATACACACAATGAAATTTTCGGCTAAAAGTTGTGCAATTAAAACAATCCGTCCTGCGCCAAAGGCTTTACGAATACCCATCTCCACAGAACGTTCGCGAATACGGGTTAAATTTACTCCGGTGAGATTGCTGGTGGCTATCAATAAAAAAGCGCCCAACAGTCCAAACCAACGAAGATAAAAGCTACGGTATGGAGATTGGGTTGTTGAATCATCTATTTTAGAGGTGAGTATATCTGATTCGTCTGTCAATACCTGTTCCATACGACTACAAAAATGTATTTTTATCAATTTATCAGGATATTCCTCCGAAGTATTTACACGGGAGAGCAGTTCATCCACTTCCTGATCAAATATCTCCTTGGTTATCCCTTCATTCAATAAAAAAGCCATTTTACAATTATCTTTGGGAGATATACTTTCAAAACAAGGCGTCCACGCCTGTGCATGAGTATAACGACAAGTAGGCACCACATCATCAACAATACCTACAATGCGATATTCGGTGATCCCCATTTTAATTGCTTTCCCTATAGGGTTTTCACCGGGAAATATATCATTGGCCAGCTTGTTACTGATGATCGTTACTTTGTCCGAACGTTCGAAGGCTTCCTGTGTGAACCCACTGCCGGCAATCATTGTAAACCGGAACACTTTCCAGAAATTCTTATCCGTATGGATAATTCTTACACGCTCGTCGATACTTTTAATGGTGAAATAAGTTTCATCATTTTCGCCGAAAGTAACAAGAGCCGTAGATTTTAATCCGGTCAGGTATTTTTCGGCAATTTCGCGAGGAATCTCAACATTCTGATTCGACCACCGAGGAGTTCTGCTTTCTTCCTTGTAATAATCCAAGAACACCATCCTGTCAGCATTTACTTCCGGGGCAATATTACCTGTTTTGTTTTCGAGTACAATGAAGAATGCCATCAACACTGCAATGGTGATGCTGATACCGAATAGGCTCAGGAAAGCAAAATACTTGTTTTGCCAGAGCATCGAAAAGGTTTGTTTAAAAAGCATGTTATTCAGTTATAAGATATGAATTATGGCTAATTCTATTGGTTTGACCGTAATGCTTCCACCGGCTGTACTTTTGCCGCTTGCCTTGCGGGATACCACGCACTGAAAGCGGAGAACAACCACATGAGGATAATGGCTGCACCCACTGCTGTGATCCACTCCCAGCCCTTGGGTGCAAAAGCATAGAGGTTAACCGCTACAATAAATCCGGGAAGCATTGCAAGAGTGGTGAGCATCAGGTTTTCCATAATGATGGTGCGTTGAAGCCGGCCTGGCGTGGAGCCTAAAGCCATCCGTAAGCCCAGTTCGCCCATACGCTTTTTCGATTGCATCCATACCAACCCGAAAGTACCGAGAAAAGCGAAGATGACTAAAAAGGCAGTAGGGATTCCCAAAAGATAAACTTCGCTCAGGTAAAAAAAATTAATGAGTGTACGGAACTTGGATATATCCATCAGCCCAGGCATAAACTTATCGCGGGGGAACTCTTTGTAGAATGCATCCAGGTAAGCTTTCGTAAATTCTTTTTGCATTCCCGGTTTATACCGGACAATGTATTCCCAATCATCCTCAATATCATCCGAAACGGGTATGAACAATACTGGAGAATCCATTTCTGCATCACGGTCTTTATATGCTTCCATGACGCCTACGATACGATAGTCTCTATTACGGTATTGTATGGTTTGCCCGATAGCGCTGCCGGTAAACCCGCTATTGTCAACCAAACGTTGTGTAATCACAGCCGGAGGGATTTCGTCCGAAACGTCGATGTCGCGGAACCATTTTCCTTCGCTGAGCTTGGGCATAAATATATGGTAATAGCTTTCATCGCAAAACTTTATCAATGCACTTTCACTCCGCTCACGGAATTTTATCGAATCACTGAAAGAATTACCGATCACTGGAAGCGCTCCATATAGGGACATGCTCACATATTCCACACAGGGCCATTGTTTCATGCTTTCCACTAACCGGAAAAATTGCTTCGCACAGGCCTCTCCATCGATTTCTTCCTCGGTCGATATATTATAACTAACCCTTACAACTTGATCCACCCGAAGTCTTCCTTTCGAATAATACCGGGTAACAACATCCACAACACTTGTAAAACAGAACAACAGCACACCAAAAACAAGTACTTGTTCGATAAAAATCCAGATAAGACTGCGCTTGCGGTTCCAGGTAAGTCTGATTAAGTGACGTATCATTGTGCTTCTCCTTTTAAAACATTCACTATTTCTTGTTTGGCGGTTATCCATGCCGGGATGCTTCCCGAAAAGAAGCTGAAAAGCAACACACAAGGTCCAGCTACCAAAAGAACAGTTATCCAATCGAAACGTAATGATAGTGACATAGGAAACAGGCTTGCATTAAGCAATATACTATCAATAGCATTCAGGATCAGTGGTGTAGCACACATCCCAATGATGGCTCCAATGAACGTTACCATCAGGTTTTCGAGAAATAATTGTCCAAAAATTGCAGACAGGGGTGCGCCAAAAGTTTTACGTATGGCTATTTCTTCAGTACGGTCGTACGACTTACTGACATTGAGCGAAAGGATGTTAAGTGCCGGTATCAAAATGAGGATCAAACAACCTAAAAGTGAGAATATAGGGCCGAGCATCTCTGACTGTTTGATGGTGTTTTGCCGCCAGCCAGGTACACGGTACTGTACACCATCTGTTGTAGTCATGGTAGCTAATATGCGGGTAAATTCAGCTTTCATCTCAGCTACCGATGCTTCATCCTTTGCCGTGAAAGCAATCGCCCGTTTAAAATTTTGATCTTTCAAGGCTGTGATCGATATCCATGCATTGGCCTGAGATAATCTCGACCCAAGCGAAGAGATATCTTCCACTACCCCAACAATACGAAAAGTCATTCCCTCTAACTCGAGGCTTTGTCCCACAGGGTTTTCACCACGCCCAAAACGCAGATTGGTAAGATAACGGTCAATCACAGCCACAGGAGCGGCATCGATAATTTCCTGCCTGTTTATAGGTCGTCCGTACAGAAATTCAAATCGGCATACTTTGTAATAATTTGTATCGATACACTGGATATTAGGCCAGGCAATGATATTTCCTATAATGATCTGTCCATCCATTTCATTACTGGTAACCACTGTCACTTCCGGAGTTTTCATTTGGGATACCAATGCTTCGGACAAATTCCGGTTAATGGCATGATACCTGTTTTTTTGATCGGTTAATTGATAGACCTCCCACGTTCTTTCGGCATATTTAGATGGGATAAAATCACCTTTACTGTGCTTTACTATTAGAAACAGAAGACACACAAACACAAACGTGAGCGCGATGCCAAACACACTCAATGCCGTGTAGAGCGGGTTTTGCCGCAATGTGTGAATGGTAGTGAGAAAATAATTCTTAATCATTTTTGATTTTTGATTACTCGCCAACGCTCATGAGAACGCTGCGCTAAGTTGATGGAACACTGATGACGCGGATCAAACGGATTAGACGGATTTTTATCAGTGAAAAATCAGTGTTATCCGTGTTCTATTACCCGACTTGCCGTCCGTCGAAAAACCTTATCGTGCGCTGGGTTTGTTTGGCTAAGCGCTCGTCGTGGGTTACCATTACAATGGTAGTTCCGCGACTATTGAGTTCGAGCAGCAGATTGATGATTTCCGCGCCGTTCTTGCTGTCTAAATTACCGGTAGGCTCATCGGCAAGGAGGATTTCAGGGTCACCCACGATGGCTCGTGCGATGGCTACTCGTTGACATTGCCCACCCGAAAGTTGTGACGGAAAATGGCGCATGCGGTGCGATAGCCCCACCTGCTCCAACGCTTCCTTAGCGCGGCGATGTCGTTCGGCAGCCGAACATTTGCGATAGAGTAACGGCAGTTCCACATTATCCTGCACATTGAGCGCATTCACCAAGTGGAAACTCTGGAACACGAAACCCAGCGTCCGGTTGCGAAAATGTGCCAACGTGGTATCATTCATCATTTCGGTATTTTCGCCGGCGAGCGTTACCTGCCCTTGCGAAGGACGATCGAGCAACCCCATGATGTTCAGCAGTGTGCTTTTGCCACAACCACTTGGCCCCATCACCGATACATATTCGCCTTTGCCCACCTCGAGGTTAACGTTCTCGAGCGCTAATGTCTCTATCTCCTTGGTACGATAGGTTTTGAAAACTTGATTTAACAGAATCATAACATTTTTAGTTTAATGGAACAGTGATGATGCGGATTAGACGGATTAGAACGGATCTTTCTTACAAAAACACTAAGGGGTTATCAGCGAAAATCCGCTTGATCCGTGCTATCCGCGTTCCACCACTATTTTACTTTTATTTTCTTACGGTTTTTATAATGATCCATATTCGAAACAATTACCTGTTCGCCGGCTACTAAGCCTTCCAGCACTTCTACGTATTCAAAATTGCTGTCGCCAAGACGAACCTTGCGCGGGATAGCTTCGCTGCCTTGCACCATCCACAGGTCATATTCGCCTTTGCCGGTGTAGTAGCTGCCATTGGCAATACGCAACGCCCGTTCCTTAAACGACGATATTACGTACACATCCGTTTTGAGCCCGGCGCGTAACTTCGAATGATTGCTCTCGGTTAACTCAATATTGAAAGTCACTGTGCCGTTCTTGATCGACGGGCGGATATTCGACACCGTACCGGCTAATTTCAGCGAACCGATCTTCACCACTACCTCGTTACCGGCACGCAACCGGTCGGCATACACGTCAGTCATCTCACCCTCCACCTTGAAGCGGCTCAAGTCGGCCAAGCGTACCAGCTCAACACCTTCGCCCACTTTACTTCCAATCTCGTCTTTCACCCAGATAACGATGGCGTTAGCAGGCGAACGTATTTCCGAAGCTTCCAATTTGCGGGATGTTTCATTCAAAGCGCGGTTGTGGATAGCATATTCTATTTCCTGCACATTGAGGTCGGCCTGGGAAGTGGCTTCGTAGTTGGCATTCGACTGTTGCAAGCGTTGATATTCCAATTGAGCCGTTTCGTTTTGCAGGCGGACGCTTTTCAACTGTTCCTTGGTAGTGGCGCGGATACTGTCCAAATACAGCTCGTTGCGCAGGTCCGAAGCCATCTTTTGCAGTTTCAACGCTTCAATCTGTAATTGCAGTTTACGGTCGGCCTGTTGGGTGGAGGTTGTTACCCGTGCCTGTTCCAGTTTACTTTTCTTGATCTGCTGCTCGTCGAGCATACGTTGGTATTCGTTGCGGATATCGGCCAGGTCCAAGCGCAGGATCACATCGCCTGTCTTCACCGAATCGCCGGGGAAGCGGACGATCTCCACCACCTGCGAGTTGATGGGCGAAGCGATCACCCGCTCAAAATACGGCACCACCTTACCCGATGCCGACAGCGAAACTTCCATCGGTCCCATGGCAGCTTCCGATAAGGCGATTTCACCAAGCGAAACCGACGTTTTCAACTTACCGATCACCGCCCACAACAACATTACAACCACTGCCGTCAAGGCCACTGCCTTGGTAATATTACGGTTGCGTTGCCTGATGATCTCCTGTTTTGGTATCGCTTTGTCCATTTTTAAAATATTTTCCACACGGTACACAGTCACAGCAAGTGCGATGCCGGAATTCATAACTTTCTGTTTGTTAAAACGGTACCGCATCATCAATGCAAAAAACTGTCCATTTTTGGACAGTTTGTCCGGTTCTGAACATTAGGCTCATGACACTCAACTTTTTACCTCATAGTTTTTATCTTTTTACTTTTTATCTTTGTTCCGTTAACCATTATTTTTCGAAAATGATCCTCATTGCCGACGACGACTCAGCCATACGCACGTCCCTGGTACTTTTGCTCAAGCAGGCAGGATATGAAACAGGCGATTTTGCCCAACCGGGCAATTTAATGGATTTTGTACGCCACACACAACCCGAGGTGATCGTACTTGATATGAATTTTTCGCGCGAAACAACGGGCGACGAAGGTTTGAAACTTTTACGCCAGCTACGGCTATTCCAGCCCACTGTCCCGGTTGTCCTCATCACCGGCTGGGGTTCCATTGATCTGGCCGTTGCCGGGATGAAGGCGGGCGCTTTCGATTTCATCACCAAGCCGTGGAACAACCAAACACTTCTGAATAGTATCCGCAATGCACTTGTATTGTCGAAAAGCAGCAATACCATGGATACCGGTTCGATGACCCGCGCACAGTTAGATAAGAAATACCGGTTGTCGGACATCATCGGTAAATCGCCTGCTTTGATGGAGGTGCTTAAGACGGTGGTACGCATCAGCCCGACCAATGCACCGATACTGATCACAGGTGAGAGTGGTACCGGGAAGGAGCTGATTGCTGAGGCGATTCACAACAACAGCCCCCGAAGCAAAGGCCCGTTCGTAAAAGTGAATCTTGGCGGGATTTCGCAATCGTTGTTCGAAAGCGAAATGTTCGGACACAAGAAGGGTGCCTTTACCGATGCCATCATCGAACGGAAAGGACGATTTGCATTAGCGGACGGGGGTACTATTTTCTTGGATGAGATCGGCGACCTCGACCTCGCCTCGCAGGTGAAACTGCTGCGTGTGTTGCAGGAGCAAACTTTCGAGATGCTGGGCGACAGCCGCCCGCAAAAGATTGACGTACGTGTGGTATGCGCTACCAACCGCGATCTTCCGGAGATGATCGAACAAGGGCTTTTCCGCGAAGACCTTTTCTACCGCATCAACCTGATACAGATACACCTGCCGCCTCTCCGCGACCGGGGTAGCGACATTTTGCTGCTGGCGCAGAGTTTTGCCAACCGCCTCATTACGACCAACAACCTCCCACCTGTGAGCTTTACCGACGACGCGGTGCAATTCCTCAAGACGCATCCTTTCCACGGTAACATCCGCGAATTGAAAAACATAGTGGAACGTACCATTCTGATGTCGGGTAAAGAAGAAATCGGCGCAGATGATCTCAACGTGTCCGTTCCCGCTAAAAAATCACAGGGACAACTATTGCAGATTGGGACATTAGACGATATCGAACGACATTCCATCATCGAAGCCATGAATACCTATCACGGCAACGTATCGAAAGTGGCGCAGGCTTTGGGTTTAAGTCGTGGTGCGCTTTACCGCAGATTAGACAAATACCATATCGATTATGAGCATTAAAATACGGTTCTTGGTCTGGGCCATCATCATCCATTTGCTGATGATGGCACTCTGTATATTCGCTTTCCACACCAACATGAAATGGTTGTTGTGGTCGGAACTGTGTATTGCCGTGTCGGCAGGCGTTTGTGGCGGGATATGGCATAGCCTCTCCAAATCGGCCAACGTATCAGCTTCGTGCTTGGATATGATCAACGAACAGGATTTTTCGTCACAACTGCGTCATGTGAGTTACCCCGAAGCCGACCGTATGATTGATGTGTACAACCGTATGATCGGCGAATTGCGGGAACAACGGCTACAGGTACGCGGCAGGAATCAGTTTTTAGACTTGCTGATTGAAGCGTCGCCCATGGGGATCATTATCCTGAATTTTGATATGCTGATAACGTCGGTTAATCCCGCTGCAGCGAAGTTTTTGCAAATACCCGCTGCGGAACTTGCCGGCTACCGCCTGGAGGAATTCACCCATGTGCTGGCGCGGGCTATATCCGTCCTGTCGGAAGATGCCTCCCAGGTGGTGGAAGTAGGAGGTGTGAACCGTTACCGATGTAGTCTCCATTCATTTATCGACCAAGGGTTCCGTCATCCATTCGTGATGATCGAAGAACTGACCCATGAATTAATAGCAGCCGAGAAACGCGCTTCCGAAAAGGTGATCCGTACCATGTCGCACGAAGTGAACAACACGTTGAGTTCTATTAATTCGAACTTGTCAGTATTGCTGGGTTTTGAGGATTACTTTCCTGCAAACCTTCGCTCCGATATTGTCCGTGCGTTACAGCTATCCGTCGAACGTAGCGATAATCTTTGCCGGCTGGTTTCAACGTTTGCCGATATTGTGAAACTACCGCCTCCCCGGTTAGCTCCCGTTCAACTAAATACCATCGTGCAAAATACCATCAGCCTGATGCAAGCCGATTTCGCAAATGCAAACATCAACTGTGTGGCACAGCTATGTCCTATATCACCTATCATAACAGCCGATTCCATACAGATGGAGCAAGCGTTGATCAATATTCTGAAAAATGCATTGGAAGCAAGTGTTGCAATGGGAGGCAAAGTAACCGTGATCACCACCAACCATCCCGTCATGCTAACCGTCAGGGATACCGGTTGCGGTATTCCCGAAGAACTACGCAGCAATATCTTTACGCCGTTTTTCACTACCAAACCCGGAGGACAAGGCATCGGGCTGATGTTGGTTTGCGAGATATTACTCAATCACAAGTTTACGTTTGAGCTGGAAACGAAAGACGGTTATACGGAGTTCCGGATTGTGTTGTAATTTCAAAAACCAAAAGAGTCGCTACCTTCCAGCCGGCCTGAACATTCGATTCAACCGGATATTAAACGGAAACGACTTTTCCTTGTTCAGCGACAACCACACGAACCGTGGTGCTCCTACAATGTGGTCATCGGGAACAAATCCCCAAAAACGCGAGTCCAACGAGTCGTGGCGGTTATCACCCATCATCCAGTAATAATCCATTTTAAAGGTATAACTATCGGTCTTGGAACCATTAATATAAATATCACCGCCTTGTATCTTTAAATCATTTTCTTCATAAGCTGTAATGATACGTTCGTAAAAACAGATATTGGAAGTATCGATTTTGATGGTAACTCCTTTCTTCGGTATCCACAGTGGCCCAAAGTTATCCAGATTCCAGGAGTAACGTTCATCATGCGGGAATATTTCGTTGTCGTATCTGCCTTGCGGAATTATCCTTTTCTCCACAGACCGGACATTACTCAATTTTTTAATTTCATCCACATTCGCAGCAACCAAGGGAATGTCGTATAACCCATTATCACCACGAACATCGTCTTTATAGATGTCTAGCTTTTCGAGTGTACGAGTATTGATGCGCGAACCATCGGTTTGTACCAAATAGCGGAATTGTATTTTCGAAAATTGTTCCTGAGGCTTACCATTGACATACACCTGTGTGTTCACAATTTTCAAGGTATCACCGGGCAAGGCAATACAACGCTTGATATAGTTATCACGCTTATCCACCGGACGAACAGTAATTTCGTAATTCGAAAGGATAGTTTTCCGCGCCATATTTTTATATTGTTCAAAAGCCTGCATAGGTCTGTTGGCCAGCCTATCCTGTTCTTCATAATGCTTTGCAAATTGTTGCAACTGGAGGTAATAACTGGTTGCCTGATCCGCAACCAATACCGTATCACCTTCCGGGAAGTTAAATACCACAATATCGTCATTCTTGATGTGTGTGAATCCTGCCAATCGCTTGTAAGGCCATTTGATCCATTCCAGATATGATTTAGTGCTGGTAGTCAACGGCATGGTATGTTGTGCAAACGGGAACGAAAGCGGCGTGTTTGGTATCTTTGGCCCATATTTCAGTTTGCTCACAAACAGGTGATCTCCTATTTGCAAGGTTTTTTCCATGGAGCCGGTTGGTATCTTATAGTTTTGAAATACAAAAATATTGATCAGCGTTACCGCAATCACGGCAAATATCAATGCATCGATCCATTCCACCACTTTACTGTTAGGCCCTTCGCGTTTCTTCCAGAAAGCCCAATTGACCTTTTTGGATACATATATATCAAATAATATAGGCACACCCAGCAACAGCCACCAGTTGCCCACCCAATACGACCAAAGCAGGTATAAAAAGGTAACAAAACCGAATTTGAAATACTTGTTTGATAGCACTTTCACCAACTCAGACACTTCCTGTTGTTCATCGGTTGGTTGGCCTGCTGTATCGTTTTTCTGAATATTGCTGTTATTTGCGTTTTTCATGAAAATATGATTCTTTTTATATCATTATTCGTAACGATGGGCGATAAATCACACGACTTTACAAAAATAGAATAGTAAATATCGTTATATGTAATTGACAATAGGATTCAGATTTTCAGCAAATCTTTCATGGAAAAAACCCCCTTTTTGTCATGTATGTACTCGGCAGCCATCACGGCACCCAAGGCAAAGCCCTTGCGGGTGTGGGCGGTATGAATGATTTCAATATCATCTATTTCCGAAACGTATTTGACATTGTGCGTACCCGGGACATTATCCCTGCGTATCGCGCGAATAGGTATCTCATCCATTCTGTCCGCACCGTTCAACTCCCACTTTTTGAGTCGGGAGATTTCTTCCATCACTCCTTCGGCCAATGTAATAGCTGTTCCACTGGGCGCATCCAGTTTTTGCGTATGGTGTGTCTCCTCCATTTCCACCTGATATTCGGGAAAGTGATTCATGATGCGAGCCAAATGCCGGTTGATTTCAAAAAAGATATTGACCCCGAGGCTAAAGTTCGAAGCGCAGAGCATTGAGCCGTTGCGCTCCCGGCAAAGGTATTTTACTTCGTCCAAACGGTTATACCAGCCTGTAGATCCGGAAACTACGGGCACATCGGATTCGATACAACGGGTTACATTGGCAAAAGCTGTTTCGGGCTTGGTAAACTCAATGGCGGCCTGGGCTTTTTGAAGATTTTCACATGTGAAGTCGTCCAAATTATTGATATCAATCTTCAAAACGATACGATGTCCCCGTTCAAGGGCGATGGCCTCAATTGCCTGCCCCATTTTTCCGTATCCTATTAACGCAATATTCATAAATGATCATTAAAAATGAAGGCACAAAGATAATAAATCTTTGCGCCTTTACCTTTCTAATATGGAAAAAGCCCCGGAAAGTTTTCCGTATTTTTAAAGTGTTTTCACATGGGACAATACCGCTACGGCCGAACCTTCCTTCCCATCCCTGAAGGAAATAAAGATTACATAGAGCGCCGTTTTGTTACAATCAAAGTCAAAGCTCTGATACTCCTTGCCGGTGTCGGCATTGTATGAACTTCCCATCATTTTACCTTCGTCGTACAATTGTAATACGGCATCGCCAGCCGATTCTTCATCCGTACAAATGGTGAACCTGTAACGGTTTCCTTTTTTTAAAGCGACTGCTTTTTTGAACACAGGAGCACGTTCCCCATCCTTTGCACCCGTCAGTTGAACAGGGTAATCGCTTAAGAATGTCGCATTTCCCGCCACTTTGGTACATAGCTCAACCTTTTGCGCTTCTGTCTGCGCCTTGGCTTCCTGCGAAAGGAATGTGACTGCGAATACTAATATTGCCAAGAAGAATATTTTTTTCATTCGAATCGTTTTAAAGGTATAAGAAACATTTTGCCCTGCATCTACGGCTATATTTGTCATACTGGACTTCATTATTTGATCAGTTTATTCCGGACGATTTCGGATTGCTTGATGATTTCGGTCATTTGCTCTTCAGTGCAATGTACCGTGCTGGTCTCGGTTTGAACAATGGTCAACATACCATCTACTTCAACCGCCTTTGGTTCGCCTACTTCAATGGTTATCTTGATTCCATCATAAATGGCTTTCACAGTTAAGAGGTCATTGATCAAATCGGCAATATAAGGTTCCTTCTGATAGTTTTTCAGGATGATGATCAATTGATCGAGAATGATCTTCTGTTCGCCGATACTTTCGGCCAAGCGTTGTTCCTTGGGGCGTTCCTTCAAAAACTGTGTCGAAAGGTACAAGCCTTCTACCCAAACACCAGCCACCATCAAAGCACTGAGATTACCGCGATTGCTTTTTTGTAGGTATTTGTCCATTTTATTGAAACTCTGTTGCGAGATATATACCAGCGAGTCGATATTCTGATTGTTGGTAGCCAACCGTTTCAAAGTAGTAAAATCGAAAAATTGCCCGACGTTGATACCATCGGCTAAGTTTTTCATGGCTGTAATGTAATCCAACACCAGCGATGTTTTACCATACATGTTCAGGTAACCAAGGTCGGCACCAAAAATACCCAGGTTGAATGCTTTAGCATGGCTTGTGTTATAATTCGACACATTCTTCGTTGTTGCTAAATGCTTTTGTGAGAATGGGACATTTAAGCTCTTCATCAACGAGGCCATTTCGATAGGCGAAGAAATGTTTCCTACCATATCCTCCATCACGCTCGGCTGCATCTTCAACTCCCCGCCCCCGCTCGAACTGATTGAATCAGGGATGTTAAAGTCCGTATTTGTCCGGCTGCAAGTTGTACAGGAAGTAATGCCTTGTAAAACCAGTGCCACAAAAACAATGACAAACAATGGTTTGTGAATCATGAGATTATTTTTTAAAAGTTACAAAGTTAAAAATTATTTTTTGAATCGTATATTACCGAATAAATTCATCAGTTTTTTAAGCCAATCGAAGTACAGCGCCATATACAGCAGGGCTGAATACGCCCAGATCAGGCAAATGTTAAACCAATAGGTGTCGAAGAACGTACCTGCAAAATATTTGCGTGGCGCAAAGAAATGAGTACGCACGTTCACCAGGTTTGTGGTGGTCGGATCCTTATAGATCGGGTCGATCTGCTGTACCAATTCATGATCAAACTCCAATATTTTGTTCTTTTCGAACGATTTCTTAACAATCTCGCCCAGATGTTCGTTCTGGTATGCATTTTTAAGATAATTGTACAATTGGGCATTTTGACCGAGCATCACACCGATCAGTTTTTCCTTCTCGGTATTAGCACGGGCGAATTCTTCCATGTAGCGCTTGTTCATCGACTCGATAAAGGCCTCGAGTTGGACAGCCGCATCTAAATTAAACTTATCGGGCGTTAACAGCGAAATGTCGAATGGCACTGCCGGATTAATGGTAAGCTCCTTTTTCACCTCGTTGTACAATACTTTTAGCGCATCGGTGTTTTCTACAATCTTGTCTTTAGCCGACAATTCATCAAAACACTGGTTGTATCTTTTTTCCAACTCGGGAACGAGGTAAACCTGACGGAAATCGGCCGAACTTTCTCGTTTTTCAACATCATAGAACCATTTTTCGAAACGGTTATCCTTATATTGATGAACCATCAAAGCCTCGTATGACCAACGGGTAACCATAAATTCGGCCACCAGCGGCACCTTGTTGACACTGCCCACAGAACGGTTCAGTTTATCGAAACTGAACATGGCCCCGCTAAGTACCATCATCGGGATCATCAACAGGGGGATAATAATGTATATGGTCACCGCCGAATTGAATGAAGCCGAGATATTCAAACCCAAGACGTTAGCAAACACTGCCGTGGAAAAAAGCGCCAACCAGTAAGCAAAATACATTCCCTTCACTTCCAAGATGGTATTGGCGATCAACACAAACATCAACGATTGTATGGCTGAAATGGCAATCAGGATCAATATTTTGGAAACCAAGTAACTTGATTTACTCAGATTGAGGAATGCCTCACGCTTAAGGATTTTCCGGTCGCGGAAAATTTCTTCGGCGCTCACAATCAGTCCCAGAAACAAAGCGACAATGAGGCTCATGAAAATGAAAATCGGAATATTCTCGTTTTCACGGAAAATGTATACGTTCGACATCGGATCGGCAATGTAACGGATCACGTAAGCCAGAATAAAAGCCAATACGGGAGCTTCGAGCAATGTCAGCAACAGGTATTGCTTGTTACTGATCTTCGAAAAGAAGTCACGTACCGTATAAATGCGCAATTGTTTGAACCAGTTGGGAATGTTCAACGCCTTTGGCGGTTTTTCCTGTATGTTGTCCTGTTCTTCGGACGTAATGTTTTGCCGGTATAACTCTTCCCACTGCGGCGGCGATATTTTCCGTTTGCCAGTATAACGACCGAATTCATCGACCACTTGCGCTTCGATGATATTAAAAATCAGTTCCGGATTTACATTCCCGCACACGGGACACTCCCCCACATCACTGTTGATCTGTGCATCGATACGTTTGAAATACATCACCGCTTCCACCGGGTTGCCGTAATATATGAGATATCCGCCGGTGTCAAGGATAATCATCTTATCGAACATCTTATATATATCCGACGACGGTTGATGGATCACCACAAAAATCAACTTTCCCTTGAGCACCAGTTCACGCAAAAGGTCCATCACGTTTTCCGAATCGCTTGATGACAAACCCGAAGTCGGCTCGTCTACAAACAGGATTGACGGCTCACGCAGCAACTCCAATGCAATATTCAGTCGCTTACGTTGACCACCGCTGATAGTTTTGTTCAATGGCGACCCCACCTTCAAATCCTTACGGTCAAATAGCCCCAAGCTAGTTAATGTCTTGTTTACCAATGCTACCAATTCTTCCTCGCTCTTATCGCGGAAGCATAGTTTGGCGTTATAGTACAGGTTTTCGAAAACGGTCAGTTCCTCAATCAACAAGTCATCCTGAGGAATATAACCGATAACACCTTCGAGTTTTTCCCTTTCGGTATGCAGGTTCACACCGTTGATCAGTACTTCACCTTTCGACGGTTTTTCCAGTCCGCACAATACATTTAATAATGTAGTTTTCCCTGCACCACTGGCACCCATGATACCGATGAGCTTACCGTGTCCTTCGGTAAAGCTGATATTCCGTAATCCGACGGTTCCATTGGGGAATTTGAAATCAAGTTTTTTTACCTCAAATGATATCTTGCTGGAAGTGAGGTCAGCCAGAAAGTGCGCCACCACATCGCTGTAGTATACCGGCTTACCTTTGGGCATCTTTACCGTACTACCGCTGGCAAATAGGTATATGCGGCGTTTATTTAGTCCTAAACCATTAAGAAAAAGCGATTCGTTGCCGGTATATTTCAGGAAATACAGGTCAACACTTGGCACACGGAGTATGGAGATAATCCCCTGGAGTTCTTCGGTCTTGATGTGTTTGGCGTGTGTACTTGCAACAGAATCGCTACTGATGAGCAATATATCCGGCAAGTCAAGCTCTTCGGGTTTGTTTTTCAACACAAAGGTTTCGATATTCTTGAACTCTTCTGCTGAAACCTTAAAAACCTCGGCTACTGTGTTGATGATGGCCATCCTCTGGTCGGAGAATTTGCGATCGGCATTCACCAACTCGAACAAACGCAACAACGACACTACTTTTTGCTCCTGTGTCAGCGTTTTGTTGATTTTTTTGCAAATGCCAAGTACGCGAACCGAGTCTTTGACCGAAGTCAGCTTTACTTTTTTCCCGGGCTCTTTGTCGGTTTCTTCAACAGATGATTGGTCATCGAACAGTTTCAAATATTCGTTAGCAGTTTCCTGGCTGAGTTGCTGATTGAGAAAACTTTCAACGTAGGCACGCTCGCCGCTCAAGACACCCTCATCCTGCTTGACAATCAATGCAAACAATTGCATTAGCGCCCTTAAAATCTCTTCACTCATAAAACAATTTTGTCTTTAAAATGTACAGTCCTATCCCGGAACAAAATATGGTGTAAAAATCTAAGATAGATACTCAACGAATTGAATCAAACTTCAATAAGAATACTTTTCATGCTTTATACGTAAAAACGACAAGAATGTTTCTTAAAAACCACAATATATATCCGTAATTTTCCCATTTGACACTAATGTGCTATGAATTGAGGACTTAGTAGCTTTCTTCCGCAAAAACGAAGCATTCCGAATAGCTTTTGTCATCAAAAACATTCCAAAGGATTAATTGTTTGTTTCATAAAACATATATGTTCACATTTTGTTTTATAATTCATTAATAATTAGTCGTTTTTTATTTTTTTGCCTTTTTTTGACCATATTTCTGGTAAAGACTGTAACCTCAAGATTTGATTTTCGTATATTAATATTGTCATAGTGACGATAAATAACCCTCTGGGTGTTTAAAATTGTTGTCATCATTTGAAAAAATGATCTATATTTGTAGCCGAAATTTAAAATCTCACTCTTTCATAAGAGAGCTTTATGGGTTTTGATGTTAATCAGTTGTTTACCGAGATATGTGGTGGTGGTGTCTTTTTTGCTTACAAAGGAAAGATTACATCCGAAAAGATTAATATGATCTTGGGAGGGATTGAGAAAAATTTGGCCGAAGCATCGGCTGATTTGAAGGTTAGGAAAAAGATATATAATATTATGGTGGAAAGTCTTCAAAACCTTTACCACCATTCGGATGATGTACCTGAAGATTTGGTCGAAACCTTAGGCAAAAGATTCGGAGTGATCGTTATCAAAAGGGGTGATAAAGATTTCAGGCTTACAGTGGGAAATTTTGTTTCATCCGATAAGGTTAAGTATCTTTCTGAGAAAATTGAGAAAATCAATTCATTGACCACCGATGAGTTGAAAGAAATGTATAAGTTCATTCTCAATTACCAGAAGTTATCATCAAAAGGTGGCGGAGGATTAGGGTTGATCGACATTGCACGAAAATCCGATGAAAAACTTGCTTATAAGTTTTATCCTTACAATGAGAATTATTATTTTTATAGGTTAGATATTTTTGTTTCAGTTTAGTATTGTGTAAAAATTATTAAAGTATTATGGACACATTGTCAATAGAAGGAACTCCTAAAACACCTACTGTTCGGTTCGACGGATCAAAGGGCATTATTGAGATTAAGGGACGTTCGATCCCCGAGAATTCAATAGAATTTTACAAACCATTGGTCGACTGGCTTGAAGCTTATGCGAGAGAAGCGAAACCCCAGACCCAAGTCAATATCCAATTGGAGTATTTCAATACCAGCTCGTCAAAATGCATCCTGGA
>JAVBSH010000090.1:0-14319 GCA_031547085.1 Bacteroidales bacterium | reverse complement strand
GAGTATGAGTTTAACCGCGACAATACCGCGATGCTGATGGATGAATTGCGCCACGACTCGCTGATGAACGCCATACAGACAAGCTTGATGCAAAACGATTTCCGCCGTGAGGAGAAACGCTACGAGCGCAGCCGACAACGGTTGGACGACCTGGTAGTACGGGCGCCCATTACCGGGCAATTGAGCTTTGTAAGCGTCATTGCCGGTGAGCGCGTATCGGCGGGCAGCAGTATCGGCGAGCTGAAGGTAGTGGACCAGTTCAAGATCAACACAAAGATCAGTGAGTATTATATCGACCGTATCACTATTGGGCTACCTGCTACTATTGTCTACCAGAACCGGAAGTTCCCGCTACGCATCAGCAAGATCAACCCCGAAGTGAAAGACCGCCAATTTGCCGTAGACTTGGTACTGCTCGACGAAATACCCGATAACACCCGTATCGGCAAGAACTACCGGATACAAATCGAACTGGGACAACCGGAAGATGCGTTGATCATCACCAAAGGTAGTTTCTTCCAGCAAACGGGTGGGCAATGGATCTTCCGCCTCAACGAAGCCGGTGATAAGGCAAAAAAAGTAAATATCTCTATCGGGCGGCAAAACCCGCAACAATACGAGGTAATGGACGGGTTGAAACCTGGTGACCGCGTGATCGTGTCGGGATATGATAACTTTGGAGATGCAGAGGAGATCGTGCTAAAAAGACCGTAAGACATGTAAGACGTGTAAGGTCTTAAGAGATAAGAAGTAAGAGATAAAAACTGTGTTTCATTCATCAAAAACGATATGAATATTTTCCGTCGTTTCCGCAAAAGCATTTCTCTGCGTGTAGTTAACTGGCTGGGATTATCGATCATGTTTGCCTGTTTACTGCTATCTGTTGGCTATATCAAACGGGAATTGAGCTACGATCGTTACAATGTTAATGCCAACCGTATCGTACGACTGTCAGTAGAATCTGACCAGGAACAGGAAGACGGACAGATGTACTGCACCAAATTTAATGATGTATTGCAGCAAATACCCGAAATAGAAAAAGTTGTTAAATTATCGGGTTCTTCGGGTTATCCTGCGGTATTGAATTACCGGGGTGAGAAACATGTGGTAAATTATTATGCTGCCGGCCCCGGTTTCTTCGATGTGTTTACGATCCCTTGGGTGCACGGTGATAAAAATAAAGATTGGCTGTACGAAAATCAGATGATCGTCAGCGAGAGCCTTGCACGAAAGATACTCGGCGACAATGGCGATATCGGAGAAATCGACGTACGCGAAGTTTATCTTTCCGGAGGTCAGGTAATGGATACCACCATATATATTTCCGGGATATTTAAAGATATTCCCGAAACTTCGCATTTTCATACCGATATGTTTATATATCGGCCGAACAGCTTTTATGTCTACTTGCTGCTGAAAGAACATACGGATATCCTGAAATTGGAACAAAAAATAACGCAACTGTACGAGGGGAAAAAAGAGAAAACGGACAAACAGAAATATCGTGCTTTGTTGATGCCGCTTACCGATATTCATCTTCACAGCCAATATCTCAACGAACCGGAGCAAAACGGCAATATCAACTACATCTATTTTGTAGTGGGTGCCAACCTGCTGTTGCTTGTTGTGGTACTGTTTAACCTGTGGTTGAATGCAAGTCTGATATTCTCGTCTGGTCGGCGCTACTATCAACTGTTACGCTTGCACGGCGCATCATCGTCTACGGTAATAAAAGACGAAGCGGGATTGGCGTTGTTGTTGGGAATTCTTTCTGTTATCGCGGGAGGACTTGCCGCTTTCTATGTTTTATCGGCAGGACATTTCTTGGGTCGGATTTCTTTTCTCGAAACGGGAATATCGGGTCTCGTATTTTTATCTATCGTCATCGCAATACCGCTTTTACCGGTGTTGAAGAACATTTCGTCCACGCTGTTTCTCGACACCAGTAATGATCTGCGTCCGGTACGGTTTTCTTACGCGAACGTTAAATACATGGTCACAGCTCAGTATGCCGTGGTGATGACCGTGATAATACTTGCTTTCGGCATCCATAAACAGATGAATATGATGAAAGACAGACAAGTGGGAGGAAACAAGAGCAATATTCTTGTAGTGGCGGGGGAACAACCCGACCCGGTAAAGGCAAAATTTGCCTTATTGAAGTCGGAATTGCTGAAACATACCGAAATAAAAGAAGTAACTACATCCCAGCTATTACCTGGAGTTGCCATGGAACAAAATGTTATGGCAAAACGAGCAGAGAAAGACGAAGAGAAAGAGATATCGATGATGGTTGTCGGGGAAGATTTTCTTCCGTTTTATAACATTTCTACGATTGCCGGAAGAAGTTTTTCGCCTTTTAAATTCGATTATACAACAGAGGAGAATATGTTTTTTGACTGGATATTCACAAAAAAACGCACGAACGATTTCGAAGAAGAATATGTCATCAATCGTAAAGCAATGAATCTTTTGGGTTTCAATACTCCCGACGAAGCCGTAGGACAGCCATTGCAAATCAAAGCTGTTGGGTTCGATTATATCAATCGCGGCGTAATTGCAGGTGTAACAGACAATTTTAATTACACGGGGTTTTTCGAAACATCCGAGCCTATGTTGATCATACAACGACAAATGTTGCAGAATAATATCATGGTTCGGCTCGATCCCGGTCGCTTCCGGCAAGCACAAGATGTTTTCGATAAGGTGTGGAATGAAGTTCATGCGGGATATCCGGTTAAATACGATTTCATGAGCAATGTATTCAACAAAACATATCGTTATGAGCTTTATGCCGAACAATTGGTCAATTAAGATTGTAAGAATAATTATAACTCATCATTCATCAAAAATGTTTTACCATCACCTCAAGATTGCTTTCCGAGGATTGACCAAATATAAATGGCAAAATATCGTTTGTATCCTGGGGTTAACCATCGGTTTTTCTGCATTTACACTGGGGGGGTATTGGTGGTATTGGGAAAATCATTTTGACGATTTCCATCCAAATGTCCGGCACACGTATGGAATCACCACTACCGGCATAGCCAAGGCATCCGATGGCTCGGCCACGGAACTCGACCAGTTACATAGAGATGATGCCGCCTGGATGCTGCAAAATATTTCCGAAATCGAAAAGTATTGCAGTATCGGTTGGGCTTGGCTGAAATATACCAATGGCGGAAAAACCGAAAGGATAATAGGATTAAGTGTGGAGCCTGCATTTTTCACTATGTTCTATTCCGAGTTTGTCGATGGCGGTTACGAACATGTACCTTTCGATGGTGGTAGTATTGTGCTGACGGAACGTGCAGCAATGAAATATTTCGGTAAAACAGCTTGCGCGGGCGAAATATTTCCGGGTGGAACACAAAAGGTTGCAGGTGTTATCAAAGATTATCCATCCAATAGTGACTTTCGCTTCGAATTTTTGACATTAGCCCGTTCCGTTTCCAATAATGTGGGACGTTCCACCTTTTACGTACAACTCAACCGGCATGCCCGGGCAAATGACGTCAGGGAAAAAATTGAAAACCACCAAAGCATTGCCAAAACCAGGAATCCGGATGAGGTAAAAGAATGGTCGTTCAATTTGCGGACACTCCCGGAAATACATCTGAACTGTCATCCTGAACTGAAAAGCCGTTTCCGGAATATCCAGTTACTGGCATTAGCCGGTTTGCTGGGGTTGATCAGTTCCCTGATGAACCACATGGTACTCTTTGCCGGGCAACAACAACGGCGGCAACGGCGTAACAACACATTCAGGAGCTTAGGGGCCTCCACCTTATACCTGTTCCTGAGAAGCTTTTTTGACTTGCTAATTCCACTCGTTTTTGCACTCATATTGTCTGTATTCTTTATTAAGATCATATTCCCTTATTATCAGATGTATACTCAGTGGCAAGGTTACGGATTATATGAAACCTATATCAGCAAACTGAATTTTGATGCCATCATACATACATCCCTCAAATGGGCGGGATTGGTAGTTGCGTTATTCCTATTGGCAGGCTCATTGCTCATTGTGGGAATATTGAGGAAAATCGATGGACGAACGTCATTTGCATCGCGGCGTGTCCTGATCATCTGCCAGGTGTTTATCGGGAGTTTTTTCCTTTTCATTGCTCTTTCGTTATACAAGCAATTTTATTTCACACAAAACAAGGACAAGGGCATTCATGTCGAAAACATTATACAAATCGATGCCGGGATATATGGCAACGCTGAACATCAAACCATGAAAGAGGAATTGTTGCGCAGCCCGTATATCGAAGATGTTACCTTAACCACCACACCCGTGTTAACCCAATTAGGGGATTATTACGAGTCATATATCACAAGTATGATTGTTAATGAGGAACGACATAATGAAATCCGGACATTCATGGTAGAGCCAAACTTTAAGGATTTTTTTGGAATCACAATGGAGAAAGGTGAATGGTTATCCGGTGAAACAGATTTAGTGATCAACGAAACACAAATGCAAACGTTGGGCGAAAAGTTACTGCTGGGACAACCGATCAGAATGGCTGGATTTGGCGAAGCAAAAGTCAGTGGAATCATGCATAATTATAATTATTCGACCATGCAGTATCCTATTGTGGGGCTTGTATTTCACTTGCCAACAAAAGAATCGGTTGTGGCGTATGAATATGCTTACATCAAAACCAAGCCCGAAAATCGTACAAAAGCATTGGCACATGCACGAAAAACGTTGGAGTCTATGGAAACAGACGATATTACTGAAGAAAAATATTTTCGTGCTCTAACCGATATCATGAACGAGTTCAACCGGCCCGAACGAACACTTTCTTTAATCTTCGGTATCCTATCCTTGGCTTGCATCATGGTGGTTTCGTTCGGTATTTATTCGCTCATCACACTCACCATTGAACAACGCCGCAAGGAAATAGCCATCCGTAAGGTAAACGGTGCGGAATTCGCCGATATGTTGCGGTTATTTTTCCGGGAGTATTTCATATTGGTGATTATTGGTAATGTAATAGCGCTCACATTAGGTTATTACCTGATGCAGCGCTGGTTCGAAACGTATATCTATCACACAACGCTCAGCTGGTGGTTGTTTGTTGTGGTACTCATCACAACGTGCATCATTGTATTTTTGTCTGTGGTAAGTAAAATCAGCGAAGCGGCAAAGGTTGATCCAGCTGAAGCATTGAAGTATGAGTAAAACCCCTTCGGGGAATGAGTGGTGCTTCGCAGTGTAGTAGTGAAATTCGAATGTAAGATGTAACTTATTGAATACAAAACATGAGCAATCAAAAGCAAAACGTGGATAGCGCTGGTTCCCTCCCCCAATCGGGAAGGGCTGGGGTGGAATCCCGACTGGGGTTTCCTTTCAAGTTGTCCATACGTTCCATCGTACATTTCAGGATGTATTCGGGCATCAATGTGTTGGGCCTGGCGCTCAGCCTGGCCTGCGAGATCATTATTTTCCGTTATGTCCATGGGGAATTTAATGTCGATCATTTCAACAAAAATATCGACCGGGTTTATGTAACTACGCAAGAAACAAGCACCAACCCTGGTATTGTTAGATTCTCAGGCATATCCAACCCGAACAGGGAAAAAACGTTTGTTGACTTGAGGGAACATTCCGGGGTAGAAAAACATTCCAAGTTCATTTTGTTCCATCAAGATGAAATAACCCCGGATGACAGAACCTACAATGCCAATATTTTAGTGGCTGACAGTAATTTTTTGAAAATAACCGATTACCCGGTTATTTCAGGAATCGACAAGTTATCGGATCCACACAGTACGCTAATTACCGAGAGTTTTGCGAAAAAAATATTCGGGAATCAAAATCCGCTTGGAAAAACTGTCCGGCACTCAACCGGCGAAATACTTACCATTACCGGGATTATAGGCCAAACATCCACAAAGAACTCACTCTCTTTTGACCTGATTGTTTCTTATTATTTATCGGACTCTTGGAGTAGAATGTCGAACACGCTGGTATTGCTATATCCGGGAGTCGACTATCGGCAAGTCAACAAACAATATGAATCTTTTTTTGAAATGCCGATTTGGGAACAGCATATGCGACACCAGCTGTTTCCCTTGTCAAAGGTGTATTTCGATAAGAATATACACAATTATGTATTCAAACAGGGAAATTATAATTACGTTTCCTTGCTGGTCATTGTGGGAATCCTGATTTTGATGGTAGGTGTCATTAATTTTATCAATATATACACGGTTGTCGTTCTCAGGAGGGGAAGGGAGTTCGGGGTAAAAAAGGTTTTTGGAGCCGAAGGGATCAACCTGTTCATGCAGTTATTGACCGAAAATCTGCTCATGGTCGGGACGGCATTGGTTTTTGCACTGATCATCGTCTGGTTAACGAGTCCGGTGATAACGAACATATTGCAGTTAGACCAAATTCCAAATTTCCGTTTTGATTTGGTGATATCGTTTATCTTGCTCGTTTCGCTTCCCCTGATCACGACCCTCTACCCGTATTTTCGCTATAATTATTCCTCGCCGGTCGCATCACTGCACAATTTCGACAAAATGAAAGGTTCGGGCGGAATGCGCCGCATTTTCCTGTCGTTCCAGTACTTCTTTACCATTGTAATGATCATTGTATCATTGTTTTTTATCAAGCAACTGCATTTTATGCTGGATGCTGATCCCGGTTACCGGACGAAAGACATCATCAAAGTACAATTTCTGAAACTAAGAACAGATTTTCGAATCAGGGATAGGGAAGAATATGAAGAGAAACGGCAAAAAGAAGAACGGATCGTCGACGAAATTGAGCAGAGAATGAATGCCTGCCCCCTGTTTTCACTATGGACATACAGCGATAGTCCGAATACATTTACAAAAGGAAACTTCTCATTCAAGATTCCAGGAGGGGAATTCCAGTCAATCAACCTGGTCGGGGCCGATGAAAGTTGGTTCAAGTTGTTCGATATTCCACTAAAAGCGGGACGGCTTTGGGATAATCAGACAGACGATGTGCTCAGGGATTATTTTATCATAGTCACCGAATCGGTTTTGAAACTTTACGGGATATCCGATTTCAATAACGCTTTACTTCAGCCTGAAAGGCGAATATGGTATAGATCAGGACAGGAAGAAGAAATGAAAAAAAATCCCCCGTACCAAATTGTTGGCGTAGTGAAGGATTTCGATTACTTGCACCTATCGCAAAAAAGTGATCCCATTGCCTTTTATTTTTCCAAGAGATACAAATATGATCAACTGATAGCATCCATTGTCCCAGGCCGGACGCAAGAGGCCATCGAATTTTTGAGAGAGCTGCACGACAAAACGTTAGGTGGCGAATTTAATTATTCTTTTGTTGAAGACGAGATACATGAAATGTACCGGGAAGATAAAAAAGTAGCCACTATTTATTCCATCTTTACGTCTATAGCCATCTTTATATCCGCTTTGGGACTGTTTGGCATGTCGTTTTTTGACATCCAACAACGCCGTAAGGAAATCGCGATCCGCAAAGTCAATGGTGCGTCGGTACCTGATATCATCAGGACATTGCTGAAAACATATCTCTTATCGCTGGCAATTTCTTTTATCATTGCCACACCTGTTGCCCTGCTGGCCATCAATCGCTATCTGGAAGGCTTTGCTAATAAGGCTCCTGTTTCTTGGTGGCTGTTTGCCGTAGCTTTGGTAATAACAACCGGAATTTCGTTATTGACACTAATCCACCAAACACTTAAAGCGGCCAACGAGAACCCGGCGGAAGTGGTGAAAAGCGAATAAAAACCGTAAGACAAATAAGATCGTATGACCGTAAGAACGATTCAACAATTCAACGATTCAACAATTCAACAATTTCATCATTCATCAAAAATGTTTCTTCATTACCTCAAAATAGCATTCCGTAACCTGCGGAAATACAAAACGCAAAATGCCATCAGTATTCTTGGGCTGGCAGTGGGGTTTGTATGTTTTTCGTTATCCACGATATGGATACGGTATGAAATGAGTTTTGACAACTTTCACCCGAAAGCGGACAGGATTTATCTTGCACAGTTGCATCACAGGAAATGGGATACGGTTAATGCCGATGCTTCGGAAATAAGCTCATACATTAGTTATCCATTGGGCAGGTATTTGAGAACAAGCTTCCCGGAAATTGAGGATGTCTGTTCAATAGACCCGGTTAAAAAAGAAAACGGGGTTTCAATAATTTATACAGATACTGCATTCTTCAACATTTTCGATTTGTCAGCTCCTCCTAAAGGTTTCTTTGTGAGGGGTTCCATCATGCCCGCTATGGTAACTGAGGATTTTACAGCAACAGAATATTTGAAAGAGGAATTAGCGTATGACATACAGGCTGTGACTCCGCATTGGCCACAAAACACCAATATTCCCTTCCAAGTGATCTCTCCGCTATGGGTGAATAATTCCGAAATAATATTAACCGGAAGTCCTGCAAAGTTCCAGACTTATGTTTTGTTGAAAGAAGGCATCGATTTACCTGCTCTTGAAGAGAAATTAGACAAAATATCATTTGGTGAATCGCCGGTGCCTGTATCCATTACCTTAATGTCAATACAGAAACTACATTATGCCGATCCGGCAAATATAACCAAAGCAGACATCAAATTCAACCATATCGTTATCTTCTCGTTGTCCGGTTTGCTGGTGATCCTGTGCGCTTTATTTAACCACACAACCCTATTTATAAGCCAGATACAAATGCGGATGCGCGAGTTTGCCCTACGTAAGGTTAATGGCTCTTCCAACGGACAAATCATCAAACTGTTGTACCTCGAATTTTTACTTGTTTTGGTTATTTCACTGGCGGTTGGCTCCGTATTCCTGGCTTTGTGTTTACCATATTTTAAGGAATATGCCGGCATAGGTAGCAATGGTATCCATATTTTCATGGAGCTACTGATTTATAGCATTGCTATCATTATATTTGCTTTTCTTTCGGGGCTTTTTCCTATCTTACATTTCCGGAGGCAGACATTATCAGAGAATATCCATCAGCAACACGTTTCAAAAAACAAAAACCGGTTCCGTAAAATCAGTTTATCACTGCAACTAACCATCAGTATCGGACTATTATTCTGCGCATTGGTGATACTCAAACAGATGAAGTATTTGACCAATACCGACCTGGGAATCGACAGGCATCATGTAGCTTCGGTATATGCAAGGTGTTGTTCGTTAAGTGACTCATACTATGTTGATAAACTCCGACAAGTAGCAGGAGTAACAGATGTATTACCGGTCAGTGCATCTTTCTTAGAAAATATCCACACCGGCACTATACAAACAACAAGTTATAAAGATGTCGGTCAAGGGAAAAAATTTGAATCCTCATCCTATTATTATATCATTCATATCGACAATCATTTTTTTGATTTTTTCAATGTCGACATGATCGAGGGAGAGAAATTTCCCAATCAATATCAAGATAATTTCTCTGATAAAGTTGTTATCAACGAAACCGCGGCAAAAGATTTAGAGAGGGGAGGGATCGGGCAACTGACCGCAAAAGGCATCATCGTTGGCATTGCAAAAGATTTCTATATCACGCCAACTGCCAAAATTAAACCAACCATTATACATTACGGCGATTTTCTCAAAGCCCTTGCTTATAGATATGAAGACGGTCAACGCCAGCAAACCCAACAAGCCATCACCCAATGGTTGCGTAAGGAATTGCCGGACAAGGGCGAGTTTGAAATCGAATTCACTTACATGGAGGATGTTTTTGAAGCATATTTCAAATCGGAACGGGCATTACTTGCTTTATTGTCGATCATGACCGGAGTTTGTATCCTGATATCCATTTTCGGGGTTTATTCGCTTACGAGCCTCACCTGCGAACAACGTCGCAAAGAAATTGCCATCCGTAAAGTGAACGGCGCAGAAATTCCGGACATCATGAACATATTTTTCAAAGAATATCTGGTGTTGCTTGCCGTTGCAGCACTCGTTGCCTTTCCGGCAGGATACATCATCATGAAGCGCTGGCTGGAAGGTTATGTAAAACAGACTTCGATGGATGCCTGGCTGTTTGTGCTGATCTTCTTGGTGGTATTTGTTGTTATTGTGCTCACCATCGTATCTATGGTATGGAAAGCGGCCAACCAAAACCCGGCAGAAGTGGTGAAAAGCGAATAAAAAATGAAAGACAAATAAGATCGTAAGACATGTAAGATCGTAAGACCGTAAAAATAATTCATAACACATCAAAGATGTTTCTTCATTATCTCAAAATAGCATTCCGTAACCTGCGGAAATACAAAACGCAAAATGCCATCAGTATTCTTGGGCTGGCAGTGGGGTTTGTATGTTTTTCGTTATCCACGATATGGATACGGTATGAAATGAGTTATGACAGCTTTCACCCGAAAGCGGACAGGATTTATCTTGTACAGTTGCATCACAGGAAATGGGATACGGTTAATGCCGATGCGTCGGAAGTTAACTCATCCATTACTTATCCATTGGGCAGGTATTTGAAATCAAGTTTCCCGGAAATTGAGGATGTCTGTTCAATAAGCCCGGTCGAAAAAGAAAACGGGGTTTCAATAATTTATACAGATACTGCATTCTTCAACATGTTTGATTTGTCAGCTCCTCCTAAAGGTTTCTTTGTGAGGGGTTTCATCATGCCCGCTATGGTAACCGAGGATTTTACAGCAACCGAATATTTGAAAGAGGAATTAGCGTATGACATACAGGCTGTGACTCCGCATTGGCCACAAAATACCAATATTCCCTTCCAGGTGATCTCTCCGTTATGGGTGAATTATTCCGAAACAGAATTAACCGAAAATACTGCAGTAACGTTCCGGACTTATGTTTTATTAAAAGAAGGCGTCGATTTACCTGCTCTTGAAGAGAAATTAGACAAAATGTCATTTGGCGAATCGCCGGTGCCTGTATCCATTACCCTAATGCCAATACGGAAACAACATTATGCCGACCCGGCAAATATAACCAAGGCAGACATCAAATTCAACCATATCGTTATCTTCTCGTTGTCCGGTTTGCTGGTAATCCTGTGCGCTTTATTTAACCACACAACCCTATTTATAAGCCAGATACAAATGCGGATGCGCGAGTTTGCCCTCCGTAAGGTGAATGGCTCTTCCAACGGGCAGATCATCAAACTGTTGTACCTCGAATTTCTACTTGTCCTGGTTGTTTCGCTGGCGATTGGCTCCGTATTCCTGGCTTTGTGTATATCATATTTCAAGGAATATGCCGGTATAGGAAGCAATAGTATCCATATTTTCATGGAGCTACTGATTTATGGCATTGCTATCATTATATTTGCTTTTCTCTCGGGGCTTTTCCCTATCTTGCATTTCCGGAGGCAGACTTTATCAGAGAATATCCATCGGCAACATGTTTCAAAAAACAAAAACCGGTTCCGTAAAGTCAGTTTATCACTGCAACTAACCATTAGTATCGGTCTATTATTCTGCGCATTGGTGATACTCAAACAAATGAAGTATTTGATCAATACCGATCTGGGAATCGACAGGCATCATGTAGCTTCGGTATATACAAAGTGTTGTTCGTTGAATGACTCATACTATATTGATAAACTCCGGCAAATAGCAGGAGTAACAGATGTATTACCGGTTAAATCATTTTTCTTAGAAAAAATCCGCGCCGGCACTTTAAAAATAACAATGTATAAAGCTGATGGTCAGGAGGAAAAATTTGAATCCTCATCATTTTATTATATCATTCATGTCGATAATCATTTTTTTGATTTTTTCAATATTGACATGATTGAGGGGGAGAAATTTCCCAACCAATATCAAGACAATCCATTTGTTGTTAGATCATTATCTGATCAAAAAGTTGTTGTCAACGAAACCGCGGCAAAAGGTTTAGAGGGGAAAGTTATCGGACAACTGACCTTAAATGGCATTATCGTCGGCATTGCAAAAGATTTCTACATCACGCCAACTGCCAAAGTTCAACCGAGCATTATACATTACAGCAATTCTCTGGAAGCCCTTGCTTATAGATATGAAGACGGCCAACGCCAGCAAACCCAACAGGCCATCACCAAATGGTTGCGTAAGGAATTGCCGGACAAGGGCGAGTTTGAAATCGAATTCACTTACATGGAAGATGTTTTTGAAGCACATTTCAAATCGGAACGGGCATTGCTCGCATTATTGTCCATCATGACCGGAGTTTGTATCCTGATATCCATTTTCGGGGTTTATTCGCTTACGAGCCTCACCTGCGAACAACGCCGCAAAGAAATCGCCATCCGTAAAGTGAACGGCGCTGAGGTAACGGACATCATGAACATATTTTTCAAGGAATATTCGGTACTGCTTGCCATTGCAGCACTCGTTGCCTTCCCTGCCGGATACATCATCATGAAGCGCTGGCTGGAAGGTTACGTAAAACAGACTTCGATGGATGCCTGGCTGTTTGTGCTGATTTTCCTGGTGGTATTTGCTGTGATTGTGCTCACCATTGTGTCTATGGTATGGAAAGCGGCTAACCAAAACCCGGCGGAAGTGGTGAAAAGCGAGTAAGCCCCCCTCCCGGCCTCCCCCCCAACTTAGCGCCAGCGATCTCACGCAGCGAAGCAAGTAACTGGGGGAGGTGAAAGCGCTCCGCAAGTGTAGTAGTGAAGTTTCATAATAATGTTAATCTCAGTGTAACAAAAAATATAAAATATGAGCAATCAAAAGCAAAACGTGGATAACACTGGCTCCCTCCCCACATGGGGGAGGGCTGGGGTGGGGCTTTTCTCTCATTACCTCAAAATCGCATTCCGTAACCTGCGGAAATACAAAACGCAAAACATCATCAGTATTTTTGGACTGGCAGTGGGATTTGTATGTTTTTCGTTATCCACGATATGGATACGGTATGAAATGAGTTATGACAGCTTTCACCCGAAAGCGGACAGGATTTATCTTGCACAGTTGCATCACAGGAAATGGGATACGGTTAATGCCGACGCCTCGGAAGTTAGCTCATACATTAGTTATCCATTGGGTAGGTATTTGAAATCAAACTTCCCGGAAATTGAGGATGTCTGTTCAATAGACCCGGTCAAAAAAAGAAATGGGGTTTCAATAATTTATACAGATACTGCATTCTTCAACATTTTCGATTTGTCAACTCCTCCTAAAGGTTTTTTTGTGAGGGGCTCCATAAAGCCCACTATTGTAACCGAGGATTTTACAGCAACAGAATATTTGAAAGAAAAATTAGAGTATGACATACAGGCTGTGACTCCGCATTGGCCACAAAACACTAATATTCCCTTCCAGGTGATCTCTCCGCTATGGGTGAATAATTCCGAAAAATCTTTATCTAATGGTTCAGCAGACCTGACTTATGTTTTATTGAAAGAAGGTATCAATTTACCTGCTCTTGAAGAGAAATTAGACAAAATATCATTTGGTGAATCGCCGGTGCCTGTATCTATTACCCTAATGCCAATACGAAAACTACATTATGCCGACCCGGCAAATGTAACCAAGGCAGACATCAAATTCAACCATATTGTCATCTTCTCGTTGTCCGGCTTGCTGGTGATCCTGTGCGCTTTATTTAACCACACAACCCTATATATAAGCCAGATACAAATGCGGATGCGTGAGTTTGCCCTACGCAAAGTTAATGGCTCTTCCAACGGGCAGATCATCAAACTGTTGTACCTCGAATTTTTACTTGTCCTGGTTATTTCACTGGCGGTTGGCTCCGTATTCCTGGCTTTGTGTTTACCATATTTTAAGGAATATGCCGGCATAGGTAGCAATGGTATCCATATTTTCATGGAGCTACTGATTTATGGCATTGCTATAATTATATTTGCTTTTCTTTCGGGGCTCTTTCCTATCTTACATTTCCGGAGGCAGACATTATCAGAGAATATCCATCAGCAACATGTTTCAAAAAACAAAAACCGGTTCCGTAAAGTCAGTTTATCACTGCAACTAACCATCAGTATTGGCCTATTATTCTGCGCATTAGTGATACTCAAACAGATGAAGTATTTGACCAATACCGACCTGGGAATCAACAGGCATCATGTAGCTTCGGTATATGCAAGGTGTTGTTCGTTAAGTGACTCATACTATGTTGATAAACTCCGACAAATAGTGGGGGTAACAGATGTATTACCGGTTAGTGCATCTTTCTTAGAAAATATTCACACCGGGGTCATGTATTAAATCCGTTGAATTCATCTAAGCGGCGGTATTTGAGTATTTTCCTGTCTTGAAATAATATCGTTCAATGTACATGCCGATCACATTATCATGTATTTGTTCGTCTTTAGAATAACAAATTGTTTTTCTG
>JAVBSH010000120.1:0-10202 GCA_031547085.1 Bacteroidales bacterium | reverse complement strand
CGCCCGGCGAGGTGCATGGCGCGCATGATGTGCCACTCGGTGTTTCCTTGGCGGTGCGGGGCTACGGGTATCCATTGCGGCTGGTTCTCCTCTACGGTGCATTGCGAGCAATAGCAAAGCGGGCAAGCCTGTCGGCAGGCGTAACACCTGATGCACCGCTCGAACTCCGTCTGCCAGAACTGCCAACGCTCACTCCTCGAGGCATGGAGCAGCCATTCCGTGAGCTCTTTGCCGGATGTATTTTCCGGTTGTATCCTGCCGTCCAGGAAGCGTTCCATTTCAGCCAATCCGGTCAGTTCCACGAAATGCCCCGGTGTTTTTTCTACTAATGCGGAGAACGAACCGTCGGTAAGCTGTTTTTCCACAGCCAGCCGCAGGATACTCCGCAAAGTAGGGGTATTGGCTACAACAGCGGGTTTACCCAGGCGGGTTACTTCCTTTTTGTAGACATAACCGGCAAGGTTTTGCAGGCAACGGTGGTCGTAGAGCAGTTGGCTGGCCTGTGCGGGCGTCCGGGCAAAGAACGGACGCACCCGCCCGTTGACGCCTTCGGCGTGGCCAATTACAATGCGGTTATCATTGGTGAGGAGTTTTTGGGCTATTTCGTGTAGGTTGGTCATTTTTAGGGGTGGTTTGTTATTGGTTGGGGTTTGGGGGTTGGGTTGGGGGCTTGGTTTGGGGCTTCGGTGGACAATGCTGACTTTGTGGACTGGCGGAGTTGAATGGTAAGCGGTCGTTGAGCGGCGGCATTGCAAATGCCGCCGAACGCAAACGGCCAATATCGCTCATCATACATTGCATCCTTCTTCACTCTTCACTCTTCACTCATTTCCCGGTAAGGCCCGAGTTCTTTGATCTTTTCTACGGTATCGTTCACCACCTCTGCCCATTTGGCACCTTCGGCAGCCGATACCCAGGTGAAGCGTATCCGTTCGACATCAATGCCCGAAAAGTCGAGCAGGCTCCTGAAAACCGTCCAGCGACGGCGTGCATGGAAGTTGCCGGACGTGTAGTGGCAATCGTTCGGATGGCAACCCGATACGATGATGCCGTCGGCGCCATTGGCGAAGGCTTTCAGCAGGAGCATGAAGTCGATCCTGCCTGTGCATGGGAACCGGATGATCTTTACATCGGGCGAGTATTTGATGCGGCTTGTTCCCGTAAGGTCGGCACCGGCGTAAGTACACCAGTTGCATACAAAAGCCACTATTTTTGGGTTAAAGTCTTCCATATTTATTGTTTATACATGCGAAGCAAGGTTTCAAATAATGTTTTAATGTTTTGGGCTAAAGCCCTATAGATGGTTCGCTCTTCCATCCGTCAGCTAAAGCTGACGGCAATGATAAGCAACATTATCTCAAATCATTGCCGTTGGCTTTAGCCAACGGATTATGAATGGACAAATAATCAGGAGCTTTAGCCCAAAACCAACCCTTGATTCGCATAAATCTTGTAAACCTTTAGCTCACCGAAGGTAATCCTGTCAAAAAAAAGAGAATATTATTTTGTCATTATCCGCCAACTGATCCTGAAGAATGAACATCAACATCAAAATGCCGGCTGAAAAAACACAGCAACGCCTATTGAGGATATTGTTGTGCTTGTGCGTATTGGTACTGGCAGTAAAATTAGTGCAGGCGTGGGTAGCGGATGTGTGCCGGGTGCCTACCGACAGCATGGAAAATGCCGTGATGGCGGGGGACCGCCTGGTGGTGCGTAAGACGCTGGAGTTTGGCCGCAGCGATGTGATCGTTTTCAACCACCCCAACGGGGATAACTTACAATTAGTAAAACGCTGTATCGGTCTGCCGGGCGACACGGTGCGCATCGTCCGGAGCGTCATTTATATCAACGGACAAACGATGGCGGCCATTCCTACCGTCCGGAAATGTTCGTGGGATTTTCCGTTGGATTTTCCCCTGCGCAGCCTTGGATGGGACATCAATAATTACGGGCCGGTGGTGGCGCCCGCCAAAGGCTTATCCGTGCCGTTGGATTCGGCAAACATAAACCTGTACCGGAACATGATACGGGCGGAAGGCCACGAGGTATCCTGCACGGATGGCGTATGTTGCATTGACGCAAAGCATGCAAAGGAGTTACTTTCCAAACAGATGGCTATTTCGTGCTGGGCGACAACCGTGGCAATTCGTTGGACAGCCGCTATTGGGGTTTTGTGCCCGGAGAATTAGTTGTGGGCAAGGTATGGATGGTGTATTTTTCGCGCGATGCTGCCCGGCGCAGTGTCCGTTGGGAGCGGATCGGATTAATGATTCAATAATTCCATGATTCAACAATTCAACATTCCATGATTCAAAATTCGGACTTGCCACGTTTGTGTATTGTTGTTCCTTGCTACAACGAGGAAGAAGCATTGCCCTGTTCGCTCGATACCCTGCTCGAAGTGCTCGGGCAATTACACGGCAAAGGTAAAATATCCGGGGATAGCTATATCTGCTGTGTTGACGACGGTAGCCGGGACAGTACATGGTCGCTCATCGAACAGCGGAGCAGGGAGAGTCAACAGGTGAAGGGAATCAAACTGTCGGCAAACTTCGGCCACCAGAATGCATTAATCGCTGGCCTGCTCACCGAATATCCGCATGCCGACTGCCTGATCAGCATTGATGCCGACCTGCAGGACGACGTTGGCGCCATCGAGCCGATGCTCTATGCGTTCGGCAAGGGTTTTCAAGTGGTATATGGCGTGCGCGATATCCGTACCGTCGACAGCCGAAGCAAACGGTGGTTGGCCGAAGGGTTTTATGCGGTCATGAAGAAAATGAACCCGAAAAGTATTACCAACCATGCCGATTTCCGATTGGCCGGCTGTGAAGTTATCCGCCACCTGGAACGGTTCGGCGAGGTCAACCTTTACCTGCGTTCCCTCTTCCCGCTGATCGGCTTTCCTTCTACATTTGTCTACTACGAACGGAAACAAAGGCTGAGGGGAGAAACCAAATATCCCGTGCGCAAATCATTGTCACTGGCATGGCAGGCCATCACTTCTTTTTCGATCGCCCCGCTTAAAATGATTTTCCGGCTGGGGATCGTCACTACCTTCATTAGCTTGGTGTTGTTGGTCTGGGTGTTGTGGACTACTGTTTCGGGGCATAGCATCAAAGGATGGGCATCCACATTGATCCCTATCCTGTTCTTTTCGGGTATCATCATCCTTGCGCTCGGTATTATCGGCGAATACACCGGAAAGATCTACCAGGAAGTAAAAAACCGGCCGCGGTTCATCATCGAAACACAAACGACAACGGAGTTGTAATACATAGAACTATACCATTTTGATCTTACCATCTCACTTTCTTACAATCTTACATGTCTTACACGTCTTACGGTCTTCTTCTCTTGCTGTCTTCTTAAATAATTCGTTACCTTTGCAGCCTAAAAATCAGTCAATCATCATGGGAAACATTGTAGCGGTCATAGGTCGCCCCAACGTAGGAAAATCAACCCTTTTTAACAGATTAACAGGTCGTAAGGATGCCATTGTCGACGAGCAGGCCGGTGTGACACGCGACCGCCATTACGGAAAAGTGGAGTGGAATGGTCAGGAGTTTTCAATCATCGATACGGGCGGGTATGTTACCAATTCGGATGATATCTTCGAAGAAGAAATTCGCAAACAGGTGCTTTTGGCCATTGATGAAGCCGATGTAATCCTTTTCCTGGTGGATGTTACCAGTGGGATCACCGATCTTGAAGAAGGTATTACGGATATTTTGCGTCGTACCAAGAAGAAGATCATGCTGGTAGTGAACAAGGTGGACACCAACGAACGACAATATGATGCTGCCATTTTCTATAAATTAGGCCTGGGCGATTATTTTACCATATCGTCTATCAATGGGAGCGGCACAGGCGATCTGCTCGACGCCATCCTTGAACAGTTTCCTGCAAGGATTGATATCCCGGAAACGGCCGAAGACTTGCCGCGTATCACTATTGTCGGCCGCCCGAATGTGGGAAAATCATCACTGATCAACGCCTTGACCGAAGAAGACCGGAACATCGTCACTCCGATGGCCGGAACTACGCGCGATACCATCGATACGCTTTATAATAAATATGGACACCGGTTCTACTTAGTGGATACTGCCGGTTTGCGCAAGAAAGGCAAGGTAAACGAAGATATCGAATTCTACTCGGTGATGCGGGCCGTACGCGCCATCGAAAATTCCGACGTATGTTTGCTGATGATCGATGCCACCCAAGGAATAGAAGCGCAGGATCTCAATATTTTCCACCTGATACAACGCAACAGGAAAGGTGTGGTAGTTTTGGTGAATAAGTGGGATTTGATCGAGAAAGACAACCACACTGTCAAGCAATACGAAGAAGCTATCCGGTCGCGTATTGCTCCGTTTACCGATGTGCCTATCATTTTCACTTCAGTAGTTACCAAGCAACGCTTGCAAAAGGTGCTTGATACCGCTGTGGAAGTACACCAGAACCGGACCAAACGTATACCCACACACAAACTTAATGAAGTAATGCTCCAGGTAATTGAGGCATATCATCCGCCAGCCGTGAAAGGGAAGCATGTTAAGATAAAGTACATCACCCAATTACCCACATTGGCGCCTTCGTTTGTTTTCTTCTGTAACCTGCCGCAATATATCCGCGATCCTTATAAACGTTACTTGGAAAACAAATTACGCGAGAATTTTAATTTTTCGGGTGTGCCGATGCAGTTGTTTTTCAGGAATAAGTAATATTTTCGTTTTTCCCGGTGCCCAAGCAATTCCAAATCACCGTATCGCCTAAGGAAGCCGCTGTTCCGGAATTACTGAAAAAGACGGTTGCCGTCCGGGCAGGTTGTCGTGTGGAGGATATTGCCAAGCTGAATATCCTGCGTCGTTCGATTGACGCCCGCAAACGGGGAGCCGTTAAGGTATTGCTGACAGTGGAAGTTTATTTTCAAGGAGAAGAAGCCCCTGTATTATCTTATGATTTCAGGTTCGAAAATGTAAGCAATTGCCCCGAAGTGGTGATTGCCGGTACTGGACCTGCCGGTTTGTTCGCAGCATTCAGGCTGATTGAAAGGGGTTTTAAACCTGTGCTGATTGAACGTGGAAAAGAAGTGGGCGAACGCAAGCGCGATATTGCCCTACTGTGTCGCGGTGAAGGACTGAATCCCGAATCGAATTATTGTTTCGGTGAAGGCGGCGCCGGCACTTTTTCGGATGGAAAGTTGTTTACCCGTTCGCGTAAGCGCGGTGATATTGACCGTGTCCTGCAACTATTCCATTTTCATGGCGCAAACAGCGATATTCTCATTGATGCACATCCGCATATCGGTACGGATGTGTTGCCAACGGTGATTAAGAACATGCGGCAAACGATCCTTCAATGTGGCGGCGAGTTCCATTTTGGGCAGAAATTAATCGGGTTCATCATCCATAACGGAAGAGTTTCAGGAATCACGACAGTTTCCGGCGACCGGTTTGAGGGAAAGGCTGTTATTCTTGCTACCGGCCATTCGGCTATCGACGTTTACGAAATGTTCCATCGCAATAATTATCTGCTCGAAGCTAAGCCTTTTGCGATGGGTGTCCGTGTGGAGCACCCGCAGGAACTGATCAACAAAATACAGTACCACAATTCGCCCGAAGCGGAATACTTGCCGGCGGCCGCTTATGTGTTGACATCGCAGGTCGATGGGCGTGGTGTTTATTCTTTCTGCATGTGTCCGGGCGGATATATCGTCCCGGCATCCACATCACCCGGCGGACAAGTAGTTAACGGCATGTCTTCGTCAAGACGGCATACTGCATTTGCTAATTCTGGTATCGTAGTGGAGACAAGGCTTGAGGATATGGGAACATATGCCCAATATGGTTCGTTGGCCGGACTTCGCTATCAGCAACAAGTAGAACAATCGGCAATGCAGCATGGCGCTGCCGTTCAGATTGCTCCAGCCCAACGCATTACCGACTTTGTAAAAGGACGCCCGTCTTCTGGTCTTCCTGAGTGTAGTTATTTGCCGGGAGTTGTGCCGTCGCCATTGCATTCATGGCTACCCGGACAAGTATCCAAAAGGTTGCAGGAGGCTTTCAGGGTATTCGACCGCAAAATGCAAGGATTCATCACGTCCGAATCGTTGATGGTGGGCGTTGAGTCTCGTTCGTCCACGCCAGTGCGTATCCCACGCGATATAGTAACCATGCAGCACCCGCAACTGCAAGGCTTGTACCCTTGTGGGGAAGGGAGCGGCTATGCCGGGGGAATTACTTCGTCAGCCATTGATGGGGAAAACGTGGCGCAACAGATTCCTTCGTAATCCCGTCAATATGTCCTGTTACAAAACGTGCGACCAAACGAAACAGTCCGGAAACATTTTCCCGGCATCATCGGGTATTTCTTCAAATAAGCCGTAGACGCTCGATCCGCTTCCCGACATGGATGCATACACTGCACCCGCTTCATACATTTTCGCCTTTATTGCTCCTATTTCCGGGTATTTACCAAATACCGATTCTTCAAAATCATTGGAAACAGCCTTGCGCCATTCTTCCACCGGGGCTTGTAACAATTCCGGCAAATGGTGTTGTGGCTTTTTAGGGATTACGGCTGAGTATGCAATAGCCGTGCTCACAAACACAGGCGGTTTTACCAGGAGGATCCGGTACGGGGCAAGCGATAAAGAGATCGGTTCGAGGATGTCGCCTTTGCCTGTTCCCAATGCCGGCGACTGTTGCAGGAAAAAAGCGCAATCGCTGCCCAGACGGCTGGCATATCCGGCTAATTCCGTATTCGGCAACCGGAGGTTACATAATTCGTTGAGTACGCGTAATGTACACGCGGCATCCGACGATCCGCCACCCAAGCCTGCACCTATGGGAATGGTTTTATGCAACTTGATCGATACGGGAGGTAAACCATGATCGGCATCCAGCAACTGGTATGCTTTGCAGCACAAATTTCCGGCAGGATCAACCCCTGCTAAATCCATACCGATACAATCAAAATTTATTTTTCCGGTCGCCTCCGTATCGGCAATGTCGATAATTAACGTGTCAAATAGTGGGATGGGATAAAAAACGGTTTCGATATTGTGAAACCCATCGGGACGTTTTTCGGTGATCAACAGTCCAATATTGATTTTTGCAGGCGGATCAACGGTCATTTTTTAATGCATATTATTGATTTGCAGCAAAGATACAAAATGTATCATACTATTTTGTTCAACAATAAATAGTGATTGTTTCTTTTTTGTTTTATAAATAGCAGTAATTGATAGGATTGTAATATAAATACCCTTTTTTAAAGAAAGTTAACATATTTTTTATGCAATTTGAAAAGTTTGGCACGGTTTTCGCAATTCACTTATTAGTTTTTTTTCATAATTTTGTAGTAGTTAGTAGTTAGTAACTAGGAAGAGCCGTTCGGGAGAACCGCTCTTTTCGCATTTATAGGGGTAGGTAATCATATAAGTGAGGGGTGAAAATAAACAGAGCGATACATACGGCTATGACTGCACAAATCAAAACACCGCCGGCAGCAAGGTCTTTCACCAATCCGGCTTGCGGATGCCTTTCAGGGGAAAACAAATCCACTAATTTTTCAATGGCCGTGTTGAACGCTTCTGCACTCCAAACCATGCCAATGGCGATACATATGCCAATCCATTCATAGCGATCCAGCCCTACTATAAATCCGGCTGTAACGACCACTATGGTCGCCAGCAAATGAACACGGGCATTTTGTTCATGCCGGATCAATTGCCGTATACCATGTCCGGCATATCCGAAACTTTTAAATATTTTTTTGAAATTAAACACTTTATAGAATTGAGAGTTGAGAGTTGAGAATTGAAAATGAACAGCTCGGTAATTTACTTCCTTTGTGCGCCTTTGTGATCATTCTTTGTGCACCTTTGTGTTAATTTGACCTATATCCCGCCAAAAGTAACTCCTAAATTATCTGGGAAAATATCGATTTGTTCGGGATAAAGAATGATGCTGTTGGTATGTCCGAAATAACGGGTTACCACCCGCGGCATCAGCGCCAACTTGCGGCTGTATGACACTGTATTCTGCCGGGCAGAAATCACTACCAATAAGTCATTACCGGTCAATTCACTTGCCAGAGATTTCATGTCCGGGAATTCGGCCAAAACACGGAAGTTCTTTTCGGTAAACGATGTTCCCTTCATATGCGAAATACCTTTCAGGGTGTTCTTGTCAGTAACAAAAAGCAATTCGCTTGAAGTATTGCGTTGCAAAGTCTGCAAAAGGGTCATCCATGCATGAAATCCCGCTTCGTGATCGGCATTTCTTGGCACCATGACATATATTTTGCGGAATTTCAACATTTTGGCATTCAGGTTAACCACCATGATGGTTTGCTGGCAATTGTCAAGTAACTTTTCAATAATTGTTCCGAAGAAATACCTTGCAGTACCCGATTGGCCGCTCCAACCCAACACAATGTGGGTGATCTGCATTTCCATGGCTGCACGGATAATTCCCTCCGAGATATTACTGTCTACACGCATGGCCGGAAAGTAATGGACTTTCGCTGCGTTGGCCTGGTTGTTGAAATAATCCGTGATTGACTTATCCTTAAGGATAGAGAGTTCCAACTGTTTCGGTGTAGTGGCAATGGTCAATGGCGAAATACCGGAATCATTGTGCGGCTGATGAATCGATATGGCGAAATCAAACAGAGGCAGTGCAGTTTCGGGATTGGATACCGGGACTAATATCCGGTCGGATTTGTGTTCCTGCACATCCAGCTCTTTTTGCTGTAAGGCAACCCGCCGGCCCGCGTAATCGGTAAAGTAGGTGCTCACTAAGCAGGTGAACAAGATAATCAACACGGCGGCATTGAGGATATGTTCATCAAATATCCCGATATGGAAACCTACAATAACTACTGCAATGGTAGCTGCGGCATGCGAACTGCTCAGCCCGAAGAGTAGCAGACGTTCGGTTTTGGTATAACGATAAAGCAATTGTGTGGCAAAGGCAGCCGCATATTTGCTGAATAGTGCAACGATAATGAGTGCAGTCGCAAGTATGAGCGTATCAAATCCTTGGAAAAAGGCTCGTACATCGACCAACATTCCTATGTATATGAGGAAAAACGGAATGAAAATGGAGTTGCCTATGAAGGCGGTACGGTTCATCAGTGTAGATTGGTGTGGTATAATGCGATTGAGCACCAATCCGCACAGGAAAGCGCCCACAATAGGTTCTATTCCGGCCAGCTCAGCAAGAAATCCGGACGAGAACAGTGAGCTCAAAACGAATATGTATTGTGCCGTATCATCGCTTTGGAAATGGGCGAAATACCAACGGCAAATTTTCGGGAATGCCCACAGCATCACGAATACAAATGCGGTAAGCGATACGATGGTTTTGATCCAGAACAAAGCATTGAGTGAACCTGAGTAAGAGGTCGTGATGATGGTGAGGAACAACAGCACGGCCATGTCGGTGATGATGGTTCCCCCGATGCTGACCACTACCGGTTCGGCCTTGGTGATGTTCAACCGGCTGGCAATGGGATATGACACTAATGTGTGTGTGGAAAACATGCATGCCAGCAACAATGATGCAGTGATGTGGAAGCCGAACACATAGTGAGTGAGCATGAATCCCAGTACGAATGGAATGATGAATGTAAATACGCCAAACCATACACTCTTGAACTTGTTCTTGCGGAAACTGAACATGTCAATTTCGAGCGTCATCAGGAACATCAAGTAAAGCAGGCCAGCCGTCGACAGGAGTTCCAAGCCCGATTTGTCGCCAACGAGATGAAACCCTTTCGGCCCGATGAGAATTCCCGAAAGGATCAATCCGAAAATGGAAGGCATACCAATCCTTTTGCAGGCAGGAGGTACTACCAGCATAATAAACAGGCAAAGTGCAAGCACAATGACTGGGTTTTCTATCGGGAAATGTACCGGATGATCAAACAATGGTTAATATTTTGATAATGAGCGCACACCAACACATAACGCTATTTTGCACAAGTAGACGGAATGTACATACTGTTTTTATTTCGCGACAGTGCAAAAATAATCAAAAACCCAATAATGAGTCCACTCCGAAAAGTCGACAGTTAAAAAACTGAATAAAAAACTTCCAATATATTTGCATATTTACTTAATGATTAATATCTTAGTGCTTTGATAAAATATTTGCCGTATGTTTGCCAAATCCTCCCCCATCCAACGC